>MWDC01000022.1 GCA_002070355.1 Parcubacteria group bacterium ADurb.Bin159
CTTATTTCAAATTCTGATGCTCATTCAGAAAAAAATTTTGGACGAGAAGCCAATGTTTTTAATTTAACAGAGCTCTCTTATAAAAACATAATTAATGCCATAAAAACAAAAAGGGGGTTTGACTATACCATAGAATTTTATCCTGAAGAAGGTAAATACCATTGGGATGGGCATCGAGATTGTAATGTTTTCCTGCCGCCAGAAGAAGCAGAAAAGACAAAAAATATTTGCCCGAAATGCGGCAAGCCATTAACCATAGGCGTTTTACATCGTGTGAAAGAATTGGCCGATAGAAAAGAACCGTTTTTGCCGCCCTCTGGTCCGGGTTTTAAAAATTTAATTCCTTTGGCAGAAATTATTTCTCAAGTTTTGAAAGTTGGCAAACAATCAAAAAAAGTAGAGAATGTTTACTTTGACTTAATCAAAAAAGGGGGTAGCGAATTCAACATTCTTTTAGATTTAACAAAAAAAGAATTAGAAAAAATTGATAAAGGGATATCAGAAGCCATTATTTTAGTCAGAGAAGGGGAGGTTATTAAAAATCCGGGCTACGACGGAGTTTATGGCGAAATAAAAATTAAATTTTTAGAAGAAGATAATAAAAATAAAAATCAAAAAACTTTATTTTAAAAAATTTCACACATAACAAAAAAAGATAGCCTTGCTTAAAACAAGACTATCTTTTTTTTATAACAGCTATTTGAAATTCTGTTTATTTTTTTCCTTTTTTTGCTGTTTTTTTTGCTGCTTTTTTTACTACCTTTTTAGCTGCTTTTCTTTTTTTGACCATTTTAAAAAAAATTAAAACATAAAAAAACAAATTCGACCTTACTGTAAGTATAATACAAAAAAATAAAAATAAAAGAAAAAATTGTGGATAAGTTTTAAATTTTATTTTTATTTTTTTATTTTTAATAATAACTCATACTATTTTTTTATCTCTTCTATTTTTTTTATTTTTATTAATATCAATTATATTTATTTTTTTATTGCGGACGGTGGGAGTTGAACCCACAAGCCTTACGGCATAGGGTCCTAAACCCTACGTGTTTCCCAGTTTCACCACGTCCGCATTTTTTCATTTTAAACTTAAAATAAATTTTTTACTTTATAAAGTTTTAGTGTAATAAAATGCCGAGGGCGGGACTCCAACCCGCAAGAGCTTACGCTCAAAGGATTTTAAGTCCTTCGTGTATAGCAATTCCACCACCTCGGCATTCTTCTTAAAAAATTCCTGCCTGCCCTATTTAGTATTTAGAATAAAAAATAAGGCAGGCAAGAATAATATTTGCGTTTGATAGAAATACTTTGAAAATAAAACAGTATAAACAGTAAAACGCTAACGTATTCAAGAATATCTTTATTTCACAGCATCTTTTAATTTTTTTCCAGCCTTAAAACGAGGAACAGTCATTGAAGGAATGTTAATTTTTTCTCCTGTTTTAGGATTAATTCCTGTTCTTGAAGCTCTTTTTTTAGTTTTGAATGTGCCAAAACCAGTAATAGTGACCTCTTCCCCTTTCTTTAAAGATTGGGTAATAGCGTCAATAATTGAATTCAAAACACGGGTAGCTTCAGCATTAGAACAACATTTCGATGATTTGGTGATTTTCTCAATTAATTCTTGTTTATTCATACTTTTTAAATTAACATATAAAAATATAATCGACCTTTTTCCAAAAAACTTTTCGAAAAATTAAGTTTTTTATAAATCTTTATCCTTTTATCGGCATAAGCAGATACAAATAATTTAATTTATCTTTAAGACGAAAAACAGCTGGGCAATTTTCATCGATAATTTCCATAATTATTTCTTCTTCTTTGTTCGCAGTTAAAAAATCCATTAAATACTTTGAATTAAAAACTATTTTATTAGGGATTCCTTCAATGTCAGCATTAAGTTCTGAATAACTTTCGCCAATATTGGACGATGAAAAAAATTTTAATTTATCTTTTTTGACTTCAAAGTGAATATCGTTGATATTTTTTTCCGAAAAGCAAGAAACGCTTTTCAAGGCATTTAGTATGTCGTTTCTTTTTAAAATAATTTTTGTTTTAAATTTATTGGGGATAATTTCTTTATAATCAGGGAACTCAGCAGAGATAATACGGGAAATTATTTCTAAATAAGAATTAACAAAAGATATTTGATTTTCTGATACAATAATATCAATATCTTCTTCGTCTGTTATTTTTAAAACCTCTGATAATGTTTTGTAAGGAACTATTACTTTTAAAATGTTTTTTTCTGACGAAATTAAGGGAACTATATTTTCTGCTAAGCGATAAGAATCTGTTCCTACTAATGTTAGTTTCCCTTCCTCTGGACTATTAAAAATAAATAATCCCCCGCTAATTTCTATTCTATTTTCAAGTGGAGAGATAGAAAATATTATTTTTTCTAAATTTTGCTTTAAAATGTCAGATTTTATTTTATATTTTTTTCCTGATTCAATTTGAGGAATAATAGGAAAATCTTCTGTTGGGGTAGTAATTATTTTTGCTTGACTATTTTCTCCCCATATATACATATTTGATTCTTTCAATTCAAAAGTTAAATTTTCGTCTTTTAAAGAATTAATATAATTTGTTAAAATTTGAGCGGGAATAGTTATTTTTCCTTGTTTTTCTATTTTTGCTCTTACTTTTGCTTTAAAGGCAATTTCAAGATTAGTAGCGCTAATTTCTAAAAAACCTTTTTTTGCTTCTAATAAAAGATTATTTAAAATAGGTAAATTATTTTTATTTTCTCCTGCTAAATGAGATACTAAATTTAAAACAGAACTTAAATTTTTTTGAACACAAATAAATTTCATATAAGTTTAAAGTTTTCCACTAATTTTCCCCTATTAATTATTATTATTTAATTATTTAAAAAATAATAAAAGTAATATATGTTGTGGAAAAGAGGAATAATATAGATATTTATTTTATTATAAAACAAATTTGATTTTTAAAAAGTGTATAAATTGTCTATAAATTGTGGAAAAACAAGAGGAAAAAAACTAATTTTTAGTATTATAAAGAAACAAAACAGGCCAGATAATAATTTGAAAAGAAAAGAAAAACGACCAAAGAATCAAAACTATACTCCCCACTATAATCAAACCTGTGTAGAATAATATTTGATAACCATATGATCCCCATTCAGAAATTAAAGTGCTTATAATAGAAAAAGGGGAAAACCCCCCCACAGCTATAAGATTAATAATTATAGTAAACAATATATTTAAAACAAAAAGAATTAAAAGGAGATAAAACACAGTTTGCCAATTTTTTTTAAAAAATAATATACCATCTTTTATTGCCGAAATAATTTTTTTATTTTCCAAAATAATAAAACAAAGAACAAATTTAGTTATAAGGAAAAGAATTAATTCAATTAAAAGAAGTAAAAGAATAACAAGCCAAAAAATAAATCCTGAAAGAACAGAAGTTAATAAATTAATTAATAGAATTGAACCGTCATTCACTAAAATAAGTAAAAAATTAATTAAAAAAACAGGCCAAAATTTTGAAAAAGTATCTTTAATACTGAAATTAATATTTTTGTTTTTTCTTTTAGCGTTTTTAAAAATAACTATTTCTGCCCAAGTAGCTAAAATAAAAGGAATTATCCAAAAAAGAAATAATGACCCGATTATTTTTAAAAAATCGCTTATAACTATATTCTCGTTAAAAAGTAAATTTTTAAAAGAAATTATAAATTGAAAAAAAACAGGAGAAGGATTAACTCCAACAGATATTTGCCAAGGAACATTCAAAAAAAGAATAATTTCATTGGTTAATAAATAGCTGGCAAAAAATCCAAATATCCAAAGAAGAGGATTCGTCCAAGAGATTTTAAGAGATTTTCTTATTATTTTCTTTATCATCTTCATTTAAAATAGCTAAAAACTCTTTTTGTTCAAGAGTTTCTTTTTCTAATAATTTTGAAGCCACCTTTTTAACTATTGTTTTATTATTTTTCAAAATTTCTTCGGCTTTTTTATAGCAAAAATTAATAATTTCGTTTATTTCTTGATCAATAATTTCGCTTGTTTTTTGTGAATAGTCTTTTTCTTCGCTGATTTCTTTTCCTAAAAAAACCAATTCTTGCGTTTTCCCAAAAGTTCGAGGTCCCAATTTTTCGCTCATCCCATATTGGCAAACCAAATCTTTAGACATTTCGGTTGCTTGTCTTAAATCATTAGCCGCTCCAGTAGTAATATTTTTTAAAAATATTTTTTCTGAAATATATCCTGCTAAAAGAGAAGCAATATTGTCTAAAAATTCATTTTTTGAATGCAGATATTTATCTTCTTTAGGCATTCTTAAAGTATAACCAGCAGCTTGCCCACGAGAAATAATAGAAATTTTTCTTACTGGATCGCAGTTTGGAAGAAAATGAGAGGCTACAGCATGTCCGGCTTCATGAAAAGCAATAATTTTTTTCTCTCTTTCTGTGATAATATGAGACCTTCTCTCTGGACCAAGAACAACCTTTTCAATGCTTTCTAATATGTCTATTTGGTTTATTTCTTTTTTAGACGCTTTAGCCGCCCTTATGGCTGCTTCGTTAATTAAATTAGCCAAATCAGCCCCAGAAAAACCCGGGGTCCTTTCGGCAATATCTTTTAAAGAGACATCTTTAGCTAATGGTTTTTTTCGACTGTGAATTTCTAAAATTTTTTCTCTTTCGTTTATATCAGGTAAATCCAAAATAATTTTTCTATCAAATCTTCCTGGACGTAACAAGGCTGGATCTAAAATATCAGGGCGATTAGTGGCAGAAATGACAATTAATCCAATATTGGGTTCAAAGCCATTAAGCTCTACTAAAATTTGATTTAAAGTTTGCTCTCTCTCATCATGAGATCCACCTAACCCTGTTCCTCTTGCTCTTCCTACAGCGTCTAATTCATCGATGAAAATAATAGCCGGCGCATTTTTTTTAGCTTTGGAAAAAAGGGAGCGGACACGGCTTGCTCCAACACCAACAAACATTTCTACAAATTCTGAACCGGAAATATGATAAAAAGGAACATTTGCTTCTCCGGCTACTGCTCGAGCAAGGAGAGTTTTTCCACAACCCGGCGCCCCAGTGAGTAAAACTCCTTTAGGAATCTTCGCTCCTAAATCAATAAATTTTTTAGGATTTTTAAGAAACTCTACCACTTCTTCTAATTCTTCTTTCGCCTCTTTTAACCCAGCTACATCTTTAAAAGAAATTTTAGAACGATTGTTTTCAGGGAGGACTTCCCTAGCTCCGCTTTCACCAAATTTGAAAATTTGTGTTCCCGTAGTTTGCATACGGCGGGAGAAGAACCAGAAAAATATAAAAATTAAAACAAGGGGCAGAACGCCAATAAGAAGAACGTAAAGCCAAAAATTTTTACTACTAGTGTCTTTTACTAACAGAACAATAGACGTTAATTCTTCGTTAGAAACCCCTAAGTTATGGAGCAAGGTGATAGCCGATTCAGTAGATTCCTTTGTGGCAAACTGTTGACGGCCGTCTTTAAGAATTATATTCAGTTTATTTTCTTCAACAATAATTTTCTCAACCTCGGAAGATTTAATTTCGTTAACTAACTGGTCAATAGTAATTTCCGTTGTTTTTCCAGAGGAAAAAGAAAATAAACTTAAAAAAGAAGAAATAAAAAGAAAAAAAATAAGAAATCCAAGAATATTTTTTAAAATTGATTTTTTCATAAAGATTTCTAGAATTTTAAAGAAAAACCGAGCCGTTGATTTTCCGGCTCTAAAGAAATAATTTTTAATTTTAATGTTTGTCCGATTTTTACTATTTCTTCAGGTTTTATCTGTTTTTCTGAATCTGAAATTTCTGAGATATGGACCAATCCTTGAATTCCTTCTTTTATTTTGGCAAAAATTCCAAAAGGAGTAATTTTGGTCACGGTTGCCTCGACAATATCTCCTACATGATAAATTTTATCAATTTTTTCCCAAGGGTTTTCCATTAATTGTTTGAGAGATAAAGAAAACTTTCCATTTGTAGAAAGACCAATAACTTTTGCTTTAACAATATCGTTAACCTTGACAATATCGCTGATATCGTCAATTCTCTGCCAAGACATTTCAGAAACATGAATTAACCCTTCGTGTCCATCAAAATTAACGAATACCCCAAAGTCAGTAAGGCCGGTAATTTTTGCTTCAACAATTTTCCCAATTAAATCCTCTTCTTTTTGTCCATTTGTTTTTGAAGAGCTTTGTTCGGCTTCTTTCTCGGAAAAAATTATCATTTCTTTATCTATATCCAAACTAGAAATTTTCACTCTTAATTTTTTTCCGATTAATTTTTGTAGTTTCTCTAAAATTTTATTTTTATCGCCATTTTTGACTTTTGGATAATGAGAAGGGAGCAAACGGGAAACAGGCAAAAAACCGGATATTTTATCATAAGATACAATTAGGCCCCCTTTGTTTGCCTTTAGAACAGTCACCTCTATGGTTTCTTTTTTCTCTTCTATTTCTTTTATTCTTTGCCACGCTGTTTGATGACCGGCTATTTTTAAAGAAAGTTCAACTAGCCCTTTTTCATTTTCTTGGTCAATAACTGTAGCCACAATCTCGTCTCCAACTTTTAAGTCGGAATATCGGTTTGATTCGTCAGTAATTTCAACCCCTCGAATTAAACCTAAAAAATAGCCATCAATATCTACATAGATTTCATTTTTTTTCAATTCCAAAATTTTTCCTTTAACCAATTCACCCTTTTTAGGGAGGTTCATTACAGTATCTAATTTTAGCTGTTTAGTTGAGTTCATAAATATATATTATAAAGTATTATATTTTTAAGTCAACTATTGCCTTTTTAAAAAAATGCTTTATACTTGATATTTGCAAGATAAAAAATTATTGAGAATATAGAATTTAAAATATAAAATAAATAAATTTTTAAATTCAAATTATTTTAGAAAGTCTAAAATTCCAAATTATAATTTTAAGATTTAGCATTTAATATTTAATAAATATATTTTATTATGTCTAATTCAATTATCGCCGCTCTTGACCAAATCGCTCAAGAGAAAAAATTATCTAGAGAAGAAGTTTTATCTGCCTTAGAGAAAGCTTTAGCTACTGCTTATCGTAAAGATTTTGGCAAGCAAAATCAAAATATTGTGGTGGAGTTTGATCCAGAGTCAGCTAAAATTAATGTTTTTGACGAAAAAATAGTTGTTGAAGACGTTATTTTAGAACCAGAAGAAAAAAAAGGAAAACAAACGAAAAAAGAAATAAATAAAATAGAAGAAGAGCAAAAGCAAGAAGAAAGGAAAGA
>MWDC01000023.1 GCA_002070355.1 Parcubacteria group bacterium ADurb.Bin159
TTTTTCTAAAATATCAGCAATGTCTTTTCTTTCTAATAATTCATCCGGTAATGGCTTATCATCAGGAATGTTTTCCACAAAAAAATTATCACTATCGTCATCATTTAATTCGGAAAATAAAATAAGTCGTTTTTTCTTAAGCCAGTCAAGACAAGTATTTTTAGCAATAGTAAAAATCCATGTTTTAAATTTTTTATTTTTGTTAAACTTTTTAAGATTACGCCAAACTTTAACAAAAACATCTTGGGTGATGTCTTCAGCCGCCTCCTGATTATTGCCTATAAACCGAAAACAAAAACTATAAATAAATTGAAGATATCTTTTTATCAAAACATCCAACGCTTTTTTCTCGCCTTTCAGATACTTTACAACTAGTTGTTCGTCGGAGTAATTTTCCATATTCGTTTTAATTATAAATCTTTTTCTAAGTATAAGAAGTTCTATCCCTTTTTGCAATAACAAAAATCCCGGTTTTCGGGATTTTTTAAATTAAAAAAGAGTGTTGTCTTCTTTTAAAGAGTGGGCGCGGATGGAATCGAACCATCGACCTTTCCCTTATCAGAGGAACGTTCTACCACTGAACCACGCGCCCTAAATTAAAAACTTTACTTTTCGTCTAAGTAAAGTATATCAATTTTTTATTCTCTAAAATAGAGAGGGTAAGGACTTGTCGACTTCTAAAGAAGTGATCCACCGACAGCTTCCGCTACCGGTGCCTTGTTATGACTTCGTCCCTATCATCGGTCCTACCTTATTTCCACGAACGTAGATTTTCGGGTGTTACCGACTCTCTTGACGTGACAGGCGGTGAGTACAAGATTCGAGAACGTATTCACCGTATCATGGCTGATATACGGTTACTAGCGATTCCGGCTTCATGAGGTCGAGTTGCAGACCTCAATCCGAACTGGGGCCGGCTTTAATGGGATTAGCTCCGCCTTACGGCTTAGCGACCCTTTGTACCGGCCATTGTATCATGTGTGTCGCCCAGGACGTAAGAGCCGTGCTGATTTGACGTCATCCTCTCCTTCCTCCGGTTCACCACCGGCAGTCTCTTTAGATTTCTTCCGTTTTAAAGCGGAACAACTAAAGATAAGGGTTGCGCTCGTTATCCCACTTAAGGGTAAACCTCAAGGCACGAGCTGACGACAACCATGCAGCACCTGTGTTAGACTTTCCCGTGAAGGGACCGGCTATTATTTCTAACAGCTTCATCTAACATTTCAAGCCCTGGTAAGGTTCCTCGTTTATTATCGAATTAAACCACATGATCCACCGCTTGTGCGAATCCCCGTCTATTCCTTTGAGTTTTAGCCTTGCGGCCGTAGTTCCCAGGCGGGATGCTTAACGCGTTAGCTTTTTTTTGCGACACTGGAAGGGTCGACACTTCCAGTACCCAGCATCCATTGTTTAGGGCGTGGACTAAAAGGGTATCTAATCCTTGTCGCTCCCCACGCTTTCGTGTCTCAGCGTCAGAACCGTCCTAGCAAGCTGCCTTCGCTTTTGGTGTTCTTGCCGATATCAACACATTTTACCGCTCCACCGGCAATTCCGCTTGCCTCTTCCGGCCTCTAGTCTAATAGTTTCCCCAGCAATCCCTATGTTGAGCAAAGGGCTTTAACCGAGAACTTTTTAGACCGCCTACACACTCTTTACGCCCAGTAAATCCGGATAACGCTTGCCACCCTCGTCTTACCGCTGCTGCTGGCACGAGGTTAGCAGTGGCTTATTCCTAGAGTACCATCAACCTTGTGTAAACACAAGGCTTTTTCCTCTAGAAAAGAGTTTTACACCCCGAAGGGCTTCATCACTCACGCGGCGTCACTCCTTCAGCCTTTCGGCCATTGAGGAAGATTCTTAACTGCAGCCTCCCGTAGGAGATTGGGCAGTGTCTCAGTCCCAATGAGGCGGGCCGCGCTCTCACGCCCGCTACCCGTCATCGGCTTGGTAAGCCATTACCTTACCAACTACCTGATAGGACATAGGCCAATCACTAAGCGGATTGCTCCTTTACTCTAGCACTCTTACGAGGTTAGAGACCATTGGGTATTAGCTCCGCTTTCGCGAAGTTATGCCCATCTTAGTGGTATGTACCAATGTGTTACTCACCCGTTTGCCGCTATCCTCGCGCTCCGCGCAAGAAAATCTTGGATTCCAATATCTGAGTTCGAAACAAATTCCAAAATTTAAAACCAAAAACAAATTTAAAAAACTTGTTTAAGGTTATTTGAACTTAAAACTCTTGGATTTGTTTAGAACTTAAAATTTCTGATTTAAGATTTCCCAGTGCGAAGCGCAAGGACCGCTCGACTTGCATGCCTAAAATACGCCGCCAGCGTTCATCCTGAGCTAGGATCAAACTCTCTTAAAAAAAAGAGTGATCTATAATATAATTGAAGCCTTACCCTCTCTATTTTAGAGAATAAATAATTTTTAAAGAACAGTATGTTTTTCCCTCCATTTTTTAATTTTTTGATGATTACCAGATAATAAAACCTTAGGTGTTTTAATCTGAAATATTTTACTAAAACTATCATAAATTGTCAAGACAGAAGGCCGGGTATATTGTGGATATTCTTTGACAATTTCTGATTTATAATATTTATTTTTTAAACCCTTAACTTCCGTCATCTTCCGAGAAGAAAAAGTCTCTTCCCATAGCGACTCTTTTTTTATTACTCCGGGGATAAGCCGAGTTATAGCATCAACCATAACTATTGCTGGCAACTCTCCTCCAGTTAAAACATAAGGGCCGATAGATATTTCTTGGTCAATAAATTTTTTAACTCGTTCATCAACGCCTTCGTAATGCCCACAAATTAAAATAAGATGAGAAAGTCGGCTAAATGAGTTAGCCATTTTCTGATTAAATTGCTTACCTTTCGGCGATAAAAGCACTATTTTCGTGTCTTTATTAATATTTTTTAATCTTGATCCTTTTACTTCAAACTTAGTAAGTTTTTTTAAAGATTTATATATAGGCTCAGCTTTTAAAACCATTCCTGCTCCTCCACCATAAGGAGCATCATCTACTGTTTTGTGTTTATCATTAGTAAAATCTCTTAAATTATGAATTTTAATTTTTATTATTTTTTTATCTTGAGCCCGTTTTAAGATAGAATAGTTGAAATAAGGAGAAAAAATTTCTGGGAATATGGTAATAATATCAAATTTATAAGCCATATAGTCAGTAAATTTTATGACAAAAACTACAGCCCTAATGGCCGTAGTTTCTGTTTTAAATTTGAATGAATCCAATTTAGAGGTCTAAATCATCGCTTTTAGTTGAGGCACCTCTGCTTGGTCTAGAACTGCCCGCGGGTTCTTCAATCTTAAGATTGACCCGAGCATTGCTTTTAAGACCAACAATTCTTAAAAGTGTCCGAATCGCTCGAGCAGTAGAACCTTGACGGCCAATTATCTGCCCCATATCTTCCGGATTAACTTTGAGAGAGAGTAATACTCCCATCTCATCCACTTTGCGTTCAATTTTAACATCTTCCGGATGACCAACAAGCGCTTTAATCACGTACTCTAAGAATTCTTCATCTTTCACAGGTTTGGTAACCATAGTAATTCTTCTAACTTAATTCTTAAAACAAATCTAACTATATAACCGACCTTTAATCTTCTTTGAATAATAATATAGCAAGAATAAAAATTTTGTCAATATTTTGTGCTTGAAAAATTTTATCTCTAAAATATACGATTCTTGTTTTGGTTAATAAAAAACCATTTTCTGCCTTTTCTTACCTTAACTATGTTTTCATAAAAAGTACCAATATAAAAATAACCAAATTTTTCAGCCTATTTTTTTCTTAATTCTACTTTAAAAGGGTCTTTTTTGTTTGCATTCGGTCCGCAGAGTTGTTCGTTTTTATCGCCATATTCTTGCGGATCAAATTTTTTGTTCATACGTATCTCGTCAAATACATTATTTTTTATTTTCTTCCTTGAGTTCTCCTTCTTTTTTCTTGTGTACTTTAGTTACTTTCCTCTTTTTATCTCTTATAACTCCCTCTTTAATAAGCAAATTATGGACCGAACCAGTGGGTTGAGCTCCTTGAGAAATCCAATAGAAAATTCTCTCTTTTTTCAATCCTGCTTTTTTGGTTCGGGGATTATAAAACCCAAGATCTTCTAAAAAATCTCCCCAAGGGTCTTTATGTTTTTCTAAAACAATAAGACGAAAATGAGATTGTTTTTTCTTCCCTTTTCGGGAAAAACGGATAGACAACATAAAAATATATCAAAACTAAAATCTCAAAAATTTTTCGAAACTCCTGTTCTCACAAAATTTCAAAATTCAAAATTAAAAATTTTTTGATTTTGACATTTAATTTATATTCTACTCTATTTACTTCTAATGTCAATACCTTCTTTTTATTCCTCTCGTTTAATATTCGCCCCCAAGGCTTGTAATTTTTTTTCTATATTCTCATAGCCTCTATCAATAATTTCTCCCTGAGAAATAGTAGTTTCCCCCCGAGCGATTAAACCAGCAATAATTAAAGTAGCACCTGCCCTTAAATCTAAACTTCTAATATCAGTACCATAAAGAGGAGTTGGACCGGTAATAATTGTGCGATGCGGGTCAGCAAGAATGGCATTCGCCCCCATTTTGATTAATTCATTAATATATCCCATTCTTCCTTCATATAACGGATCATGAATTAAGCTTGTTCCTTGGGCTTGAGTAGCTAATAAGCCAAAAAGCGCTTGTAAATCCGTGGGAAAACCCGGATAAGGCAAAGCTTGTAAATGAAATGGGTTTAATTTGTGAGTAGGATAAATATAAAGATGATTAGATTTTATTTTAAAAGAAACACCAATTTGACGAAGTTTTAAAAGAATAATATCTAAATGTTCTTCGATTACCGGATTTATGTCTACTTCTCCCTTAGTTAAAATAGCCGCTACTGCAAAAGTGCCGATCTCTATTTGATCGGGAATGTTTTTTTGTTTTGTCCCCTTTAAAGAATCGTTTCCTCTAATCATTAAATTATGAGTTCCTAAACCCTTAATCTTCACTCCCATTTTAATAAGCATTTTCCCTAAAATCTGAATATGCGGTTCGGCAGCAGCTAATTTTATAATTGATTCTCCTTTTATTCTTGAGGCAAGCATTAAAAGATTTTCTGTAGCGGTTACAGAAAATTCAGGTAAAACAACAGTCGCTTTTTTAATGTTCTCCGCTTTAAAATGATATAAATGCCCTCTTTGTTTTATCTTCACCCCAAAAGATTCAAATCCTAATAAATGAGTATCAATAGGCCGGCTGCCGATGATGCAACCTCCCGGTTCAGGCAGCTCGATTTCACCAAAACGACTTATTAATGGGCCAATTAAAAGAATGGAAGAACGCATTTCTCTAATCAGATTCTGGTTAATTTTTGAAGGGTTAATTTTCCGACAACAAATTCTTAATTTATGGGGACCCAAAAAAGAAACTTCTGCTCCCATGCTTTGAAGGATTTCTATCATTTTCAGGACGTCAGCAATACGCGGAATATTATCTAAAAAACAGGGTTCTTTAGTCAAAAGAGTAGCAGCTAAAAGAGGAGTAGCCGCATTTTTTGCTCCACTAATTTTAACCTGACCTCTTAATTTAACTGGGCCTTGAATAATAAATTTAGACATTACAATAAAAAATAAAATATAAAAACATAAAAGCAATCAATTTTTATGAAACGACCGAATAAATCTTTAAAATATCTCCCGGCTTAATCTCAAAATTAGTTTTAATTTTAATCCCGCACTCATCTCCCGCGGAAACTTTTCCCACTTCTATTTTATTAACCTGAAGTTCTAAAATTTCACCCTCGGCTAAAGGCTCTTCTCCTCTAAAAATTCTGCCGATAGCTCCTTTCCTTATATGCCCGGAAATTACTTTCCCCCCAACAATTCGTTCTGTTCGAGAAGAAGAAAAACATGCTTTTATTTCTAATTCTCCAATCTCTTTTTCAATTACTTCTCCGGAAAGTTGTCGTTCTATTTCTTTCTTTATATCTTCTATCAAATCATAAATAATTTTATAAAAGCTAATTTTAACAGCTCTTTCTCGAGCTAATGACAAAATATTAGAGGGGATTTTAACATTAAAACTAATAATCCAACTATGTGTAGCACCAGCTAAAATAATGTCTGATTCAGTCACCTGCCCCACCTCTTTTTTTAAAATTTGAATTTTAATATTATTTTTGGCTAAACCTACAATAGCGGAAACAACAGCTTCAAGTGTGCCAAAAGTGTCAGCTCTTAAAATAAAAGAAATGTTTTTTCTTTTATTATTTTCAATAGATTGAAAGATATTCTCTTCTTCTTCCTGTTGATTTTCTATTTCTTTAATTTTTTCTTTTAATAAATCGCGATTATTTTCTACGGTTAAAATTTCACCTACTTTGGGCAATGCTTTAAAGTTAAAAATTTGAATAGGGGTGGAAGGACCGGCTGAATCTACTTTTTTCCCTTGCCAATCTTTTAATATCTTAGCTTGACCGTAAGTTTTAGACAAAATTATATTGTCAAAAGTTTTAAGAGTCCCATTAAAAATAATAGCTGTAGCCACTGGCCCAAAACCCGCATCTTGATGAGATTCAATAATCGTCCCTATTACCATACCTTCGGGGTTAGCTAATAATTTTTCTTCTTCTGTCTCGGCAACGAGTAAAATTAAATCTAAAAGTTCGGGTATTCCTTTTTTCTTTTTAGCTGAAATTTCAACACAAATAACATTGCCTCCAAATTCTTCGGGTATCAAATTAAGCTCAATTAACTGATTTTTAACTTTTTTCGCATCAGCTGTTGGCAAATCCATTTTATTTATTGCCACAATAAAAGGCAATTCTTCTTCTTGAATAATTCTAATGGCTTCTTGGGTTTGCGGTTGTATACCATCGTCAGCAGCAATAACTAAAATAGCCATATCAGCCACATGCCCACCAGCTAAACGCATATTCTCAAAAGCAACATGACCTGGAGTATCAATAAAAGTAATTAACTTTTCTTTTCTTTTTATTTGATAAGCGCCAATGTGCTGTGTAATGCCGCCGGATTCTTT
>MWDC01000024.1 GCA_002070355.1 Parcubacteria group bacterium ADurb.Bin159
CCATTCATATCTAAGGTGTTAAATTGCTGCAAAGCGCCTAAAGTATCAGAAACTCCCCGGGGCTTGGAAAAATCTTTTTTAGGAGCAAAATAAATCAGACGAATTTTTGTCCGAAAACCAATTTTTGAAATTTTCTTTTGGATAGCATCTATAACTCGCCTATCCCCGGGTGAAAGGGTTATAACTCTTTCTCCTTCTTCCTCTCCAACCACAGCAATTTTTGTTTTTTCCGCCATTAATTTTTCCACTAATTTTTCTCCTTTCTTTTTCCAGCTAGAAGAAATTGGCGTGATAATTATTTGAAACCAAATTTGTTCTTGAGGTCCGAGTTTGCCCAAAACTTCCAAAAAAGGAGCCAAAGGGTCAATAAATTCTTTAAGCGAAGGATATTCAAAAGAAGTATAAGTGCGAATAGGATAAACTTCGTCATTATAAAGAGTTAATTCCGCTCCCCAAAGATTATAAACAGGGTGGGGAAATTCTTTAGGAGATGAAGCTGTATAATCTTCGTTTACTTCGGATATTTCTGCCTCAGGATAAGCGCCATAAACAGCTGATTTAACCAAATCGCGGAATTGTTCCGGCGCGCGAACGAAATAAAAAATTTCCCCTCCTCGACTGACTATTTCAAAAGAAAAACTTAATTGAAAAGCACCCTGAATATAGCGTTCAACTAAATTGGGCTCTTTATAGGCACTAGCCAAATGAGCAAACAATCTCTCAGCCGTTTCTGGAGAAAGTTCATTATAACGTGGCGCATTAATAGAAAGAATAATCCACTTTATTCGGCTGGCAAATTTTTTTTGAATATGATAAATCCAAATTTGCCAAAGACCCCAAAGAAAAACTAAAAAATAGGCAATCCAACCGCCGGAAATAAAAATTTTCCACATTACTTTAGGTAGGGCGAACTGTCCTGTTTCCAAAATAAAATTCCAAAAACTATCAAAAATATAGGAAAGAAATTGGTCAATGGCTATTAAAAAATCCATAATTATTTAAATTTTTAAATTTTTCAAATTTCTCTAAATTTAGGGTTGTGGGCCCTAAATTATGATGGGGACTGTCCCCTTTTTAAGGCCTTCAAAAATCCTTTATTTCTCTATATTTTCAGGCATTTTTTCAAATTTGCCGTTATTTACGGCAAGTTTTTATACAATAGAAATAACAATGAAATAACTAACAAAAAAATAATTTGCGTTTTTTCTTAAAGTGTGCCGTTATTTACGGCAACTTTCAAATTTCGTGAGATAAGCCTTTATTGATGCGGGTTTGCCGAGGTCGGAAAAAGGGGACTGTCCCCATTATAAATTTAAATTTTCAAATAGTTGCTTTTGTTTTTTGGTTAAGTGCTTGGGAATTTTTATAGTTAAACGCACAATTTCATTGCCTCTGCCTCGTCCCTTAAGATGGGGAACACCTTTGCCGCGCAAAATAAATTCTTGGCCAAAATTCGTACCTTCAGGAACTTTCAAAAAAACTTTACCTTCTAAAGTAGGGACCTCTATTTTCCCGCCTAAAACAGCGGTAGTTAAAGGAATTTCTTGTGTCAAATAAATATCATCGCCTTCTCTTTGAAAAATAGGATGGGGCTTTACTTTAATTCTTAAATAAAGCGTCCCCTTTTTGTTATCAGCAAAATGGCCTTGACCAACAAATTTAATCACTCCTCCGTCATTTACTCCCGCAGGAATTTTGACTTTGGTATGAGAAGTGTTTTTTATTCTTCCTTCACCTTGACATTTCGGACACTTTTTTTCTGGCATTTGCCCTGTGCCTTGACATTCTGGACAAGTGGAAACTTGTGAGAAAGTACCAAAAATAGTAGAACGATTTTGACGAATCTGTCCTTGACCTTGACAATAAGAACAAGTTTTCATTTTGCTGCCTTTAGCTAATCCACTAGCCTGACATTCAGAGCAGGGTTCGAAGCGGGAAAAAGAAATTTCTTTTTCCGTACCTAAAGCCGCTTCTTCAAATTCTAAAGTTAAGGGTAAAATTATATCCCTGTTAGTTTGAGCGCTTCTTTGCCTTGCTCCTCGCGAAGAACCAAAGCTAAAAAAATCGCTGAAAATGTCTCCTAAATCAAAAAAATCATTAAAAGAAGATTCTTCTTCTTTTTGACGAGATTGTTCTTCCTTCATTGCCTCTGCCCAATTTATCCAATCACGAAAACCTTCAAAGCCGGAGAATCCTCCTTTTTGCTGCGCTTCAGTAAAAGCTGAACCATATTGATCATATTGAGCTCTTTTTTGAGCATCAGAAAGAACTTGATAGGCCTCGTTTATTTCTTTAAATTTAGCCGCATCCCCACCCGGCTTATCCGGATGATATTTTTGAGCTAAACGGCGAAAGGCCTCTTTTATTTGTTCTGGCTTGGCATCTTTGGGAACGCCAAGAGTTTCATAATAATCCATAATATTTTTGAATGGGGACAGTCCCCTTTTTCCGTCCTTCGCAAACCCGCATCAATAAAGGCTTATCTCACGAAAAAATCAATTTTGACACTTTTTTACCAATTTTAAAATGATAAAAATAAATAATAAAAATAAATTAAATTTTATATTCCAAATTCTAAATTCTGATCAAAATCGTGCCATTTTTGAAAAATCGCCTGAAAACCTGCATCAATAAAGGGTTTCCCGCGGTCGGTTTTGGGGGTCTGACCCCAATTAAGTATTTTGAAATTTTACTTTTAAAAGAAGTTTCAAAAAAATTTTTATACCACGTATCTTCCTTTGTTCATTTGGTCGCCGATAATAACTCCACGCTCTAAAGTGATAACTCTTCTTTTTAAAAAATTAACTATTTCTCGATTGTGCGTGACCAAAAGAACAGTAGTGCCGAATTCATTAATTTTGTTTAAAAGCTCTACAATATCACGTGTAGTTAAAGGGTCTAAATCACCAGTAGGCTCATCGGCTAAAAGAATTTTCGGCCGATGAATTAATGCCCGGGCAATAGCCGCACGTTGAACCTCGCCAATAGAAAGCTCGTGAGGGAAACGGCTTTCTTTCCCTTCCAAACCAACTATTTTGATAACCTGTGAAACCAGCGATTTTATTTTTTTCCTAGGAGTAGCCACTACCCTCAAAGCAAAAGCAATATTTTCATAAACTGTTTTTTTAGGGAGCAATTTAAAATCTTGAAAAACAACACCTACTTGCCGTCGGAGAATAGGTGTTTCTTTGGGAGTAATATGTGTGATATCCCATCCGCCTACAATAATTCTGCCTTGGGTTGGTTTCTCTTCGGCAATTAACAATTTAATAATCGTGCTCTTGCCGGCTCCAGATTGACCGACTATAGAAACAAATTCTCCGGGGTGAATATGAAAAGAAACATCTCTTAAAGCGTAAGTTGAGGGAGGATAAAATTTTGAAACATTAAGAAATTTAATCATTTTATTTTTATTTTTATTTTAATGGGACCTTCTCTTAAAACAAAATAGAAATTGGTTGCTTGCTCGATTAACTCAAATTAGCCGCCTCTCGGAATTGAACCGAGGGCCTACTGTTTACGAAACAGTTGCTCTACCTCTGAGCTAAGGCGGCAATTTTATGTAAGAGTGAAACCCTTCCCTCTCCCTGTAGCAGAGTATATTTATAACTCTGTTCAAACTTATTTTATCAAAAATCTTTGAAAAAATCCAGCGAGAAATAAATGAAATTTTTTTTCTTTTCACTTATTTTTGCTGACGCAAAAAATGCATCATTGCTTCTCATCCCTTTGCGCTCGGGCGACGTAAACAGGGAGGGTTTAGGGAGGATGCTTATACTGCCCTCGCGCTTGATTTTTCAAAAAGAAAAAAGCGACTAACAAACCACCGCGTTTGTCGGCCGCCTCGTGTTGCAAGATTGTCTCGCATGGTGGTTACTTCCAACAGGTTTTGATTGTAAATCTATAACCCCTTGCGGACAACCTTTGGGCCGACAGGAGTGTCTCTAACTTCGTACCCCCTTTTGAGTATCTCCTGACGCATGCGATCGGACTCTTTCCACCATCCTTTTTTTCTCAAGGATTCACGTTCTTGAACAAGCGCCATAACTTCTTCCGGAATTTCTCTGGTAGAAGAACTGGCAAGCCCAAGACTGAGAACCCTATCAAATTCCAAGAGGGTAGCCCTTTTCTTTTCTGGAGTCAAAGAAGAGTCAGCAACTTCCCACAACAACGCTATTACTTGAGGAGTATTGAGATCGTTGTTTATTCGAATCCTAAACTCCTTGAGAAGTTTTTCGTCGGGGGTATCGTGATCATTCCCCCAACTCAAAACTTTTTCACGCAGGGACATCAAGGCTTTTTGAGCTCCCCGCAGTCCCTGCCAAGTAAAATTCAAGCTTGAGCGATAATGAGAAGTCAGGACAAGGTAGCGAAAAGAGAGTGGATCGTAACCCCTTTGAACTATGTCTTGTAGAGTTACGAAGTTTCCCTCGCTTTTTGCCATCTTTTTGCCGTGGCTTGTCAGGAATGCCACATGTAGCCAGTAGCGAGCGAACTGCTTGCCAGTGGCCGCTTCCGATTGCGCTATCTCGTTGGTGTGGTGAACCGGGATGTGATCGACGCCTCCTGTATGGATGTCGATTGTCTCCCCTAAGTACTTCATCGCCATGGCGCTACACTCAAGATGCCATCCCGGAAATCCCACCCCCCAAGGACTCGGCCATTCCATCTGCCTTTTTTTGCCTTTGGGAGAGAATTTCCACAGAGCAAAGTCAGTCGGGTTCTTTTTTTCTCCGAGATCAACCCGAGCTCCTGGCTCAATACCTTTGACGTCTAACCGAGCGAGGTAGCCATAATTTGACAACCGACTGGTGTCGAAATAGACGCCATCGGAAGTCAAATACGTATAACCTACTTCCTCTATCTTCTGAACCAAGGCGATTTGTTCACTGATGTGATCCGTCGCCTTGCTCCAAACCGTTGGCGGCTCTACGCCGAGATCAAGCAGATTCTGCTTGAATATCTCTGTGTAGAACTCGGTGATCTCAAACGCGGACCGTTTCTGTTTGCGAGCGCTTAGCTCGATCTTGTCCTCGCCGGTGTCGGCGTCGGAGGTCAAGTGCCCCACATCCGTGATGTTGATTACATGCCGCACTTGATACCCATTGAACTCGAACATTTTGCGGAGTATATCCGCAAAGATGTAGGCTCGAAGGTTCCCGATATGCGGATAGTCGTACACTGTCGGTCCGCAAGTGTATATCTTAACCTTGCCCTGTTCAAGGGGGGCAAACTGCCTTTTTTCTCTCTGATAGGTGTCAAAAAGATAGATAGGGCTGTTTATGTGTTTTCTCTTTTCTTGTTTCATGATTATATGGATAGCGCCCTGTATCAATCTTACAAAGAGCCACCTTGTTTATGCCAATATTTAGCAATAAAGCCAATGATTTGATTTTGCTTTGTATTTTTAAACCAATTTTTATTCAAATTTGAAAAATGAGCTTTTTCGGTAACCATTATGTACAAATTGGAAGGAACCCCAGTTTTCCCGGCATTAGGAACAGATTTATTGATAAAAATTTTCAGGGGTGGGAAGCGATGGCGCATTTTTTGCGTTAGCAAAAACAAGTGAAAAGAAAAAAATTTCATTCCTTGATTTTCGGTAAAATAGGTTCTCGGATTTGGTAGTATATATACTCTATTACAGAGGGTTCCCTACTTCCTTTTGTAGTAGAACGGAAAAGCGGGATACCAGAATCGAACTGGCATTTCTACCTTGGGAAGGTAGTGTACTACCACTATACTAATCCCGCAAAAATATCTCAAAATTTTCTTGGAAGATTCTGCTAAAAGCAAAATTATAAAATTTAAAATTCAAAATTTTATATTCTATTTTTTTATTCTAAATTTTAAATTTTATTTAAAATCGTGTTTGTTGCTTGTCTGTTGGTAGGCAGAAACTGCTTTTTTAGGAAATTTCTCTTTTGGTAAAAAAAGTGTCAAATTTGATTTTTTGGCGAGATAAGCCTTTATTGATGCGGGTTTGCGAAGAACAGAAAAGGGGGACTGTCCCCATTAAAAAATGAGTTTTGTTATGTCTTTATAAGTGACAAAAATCATTAAAAGCATTAAAAGA
>MWDC01000025.1 GCA_002070355.1 Parcubacteria group bacterium ADurb.Bin159
GGGGACTGTCCCCATTAAAAAATGAGTTTTGTTATGTCTTTATAAGTGACAAAAATCATTAAAAGCATTAAAAGACAAAAACCTATGCTAATTATACTCTCTTCTGTTTTTTGGGGAATTTGACGCCCTTTTCTTGCTCCCTCAATCAAAGCAAAAATAATTCTTGAACCGTCCAAACCAGGGAAAGGAATAAGCTGACAAACGGCTAAAGCCACAGATAAAAGCCCCATTGTTTGTAAAAAATAAACAAAACCAACTTTGGCTATCTGCCCACTCATAGAAACCAAGCCCACCGGTCCTATAACTTCCCCGATCATTGCTCCTTTGCCAAAAATAGCTTTAAGCATTAGCCATAGACCGTTAAAACTTAATCCTATTAAGGCGAATGTTTGTTTTATGGCCAAAATAAAACTTTTATACCAAGGATAAGAGACAAGAGACGTCTCACCTAAACTTATACCGATAACTCCGTAATCCTCTTTTAAATCAGAGAAAACATTTTTAGCTGGTTCGGGAATTACTTCCAAAGATAAAAATTTTTCCCCTCGCTTAATTTCTAAAACTATGGATATATTATTTTTTTCTTTAATGTACGTTTGAACGTCTTCTACCGAAGAAAATTCTTCGCCATCTATTTTAGAAATAATATCTCCAGGGAGAATGCCTGCTTTTTCCGCCGGGGAAGAAGGATTCACGGCTAATACTTGAACCCCTAAAGTAGCAGGGACTCCTTCGCTTTCTACCACTTGTGGAACGCCCAAACTCAAACAAATAGTAAAAATTAAAATAGCCCAAGCTATATTTCCTAAAACTCCGCCCAAAGCAATCAAAATTTTTTTCCACCACACTTGACCGGAAAAACTGTCCGGTTCTTTAGAACGACCAAACTCACTTTTTATTTTATTAAATCCACCGAAAGGTATCCAATTTAAAGAATAAATAGTGGCTCCTTTATCCGCCTTCGGATTTTTTTTGCCCCAAAAAAATTTTGTTTTCCCTTTGCTTTTAACCAAACCACCAAGCCGGGGAGGATAACCAAAGCCAAATTCTTCTACTTGGACACGAAAGGCCTTGGCCAATAAGAAATGGCCAAACTCGTGAGTAAAAACCAAAAGGCCTAAGGTTATAAAACCATAAACAAAAACCATAAAAATAAATTTAAATATTCATTATTTCTTTTTCTTTTTCTTCTCCCAAAAGTTCTATCTTTTTATTTAATTCGGATATTTTCTTATTTAATTCCTCAATAAGTCGATATTTTTCATCTTCGTTAATTTCTTTTTCTTTAAAAGAGGCGACAATTTGCTCTTTGATGCGATCACGAACTGTCCTTGCTTTTTGACGAGAATTTTCTAATTTTTCTCTTAAAAGACGCAAAAGGGCTTTTCTTCTTTCCTCTGACAAGGAGGGCAGAGTAAGACGAATCACTCCCCCCTTGCTTAAAGGAGTTGCTCCCAAATCAGCGCGAGCCAAAGATTCTTCAATATTTTTCAAGACATTTTTGTCCCAAGGCTCAATAACAAATGTTCGCCCTTCTTCTACACTGATTTGAGCTAACTGCTTTAAGGGTGTCTTAATACCATAGGCATCAACTAAAATTGGAGATACCATTTCAATGGTTGCCCTATTTGTTCGTAGAGTCATTAAATCATTTTTCAAAAACTGAAAAATTTTTTCGAATTCCTCTTCGGTTTCAAGTAAAAAATTTTGTGTTGTAGCCATAATAATAAATTGATCAAATAGTACTTGCCTACTAGCAGGCAAGGTAAATAGGAACTGCCCCTTTTTAAGAATCTCTCTTTTGGTAAAAAAAGTGTCAAAATTGATTTTCTCGTGAGATAAGCCTTTATTGATGCGGGTTTGCGGAGGTCGGAAAAAGGGGACTGTCCCCATTAAAATAGAAGGTCATTGGAAATTAAATTTGGGTTGACGTTTCTTTCCAGATAAAATTTACTGGCAAAAATTTTAGAAGTTTTTGAAAAAAGTTTTTGAGAAGAAAAATCTGTTAAATTGAGATTGCCGATAAATGATTTAAATGTTTTTTCTGGATTAAATTTATTTAAAATTAAAATATGTACTGCCCAAAGTAAAGAATCTAATTTATCTCCTAATTTTGATTGATCATTAAAAAAAGATATTGATTCTTCAAAATCAGATGAAATTAAAAATTGGATTGCCTCTTTAAGATTATTTTTGAAAGAAGAAAGCATTGTTTTGTTTTCGAGAAAAGAACTGATTAGTCCCGGTTTTAAATTGGAAAAAAATAATAATTCTTCAGCCATTGGGTAATAAGACGGATATTGTTTTTTAAGCCAGGAGATGATTTCTGTTTTTGAAGGGGGATAAAAACGCAACATTTGAAGACGGGAAAAAAAAGTGGGAGGGAAGCGGTTGATATTAGAAGAGGTAAGTATAATTACTCCCCCTTCAGCGGTTTCCTCTAAAAGTTTTAAGCCTGAATTTATAGCTGCTTCGGTTAATTTCTCTGCTTCACTTATTAGGGCAATTTTGTATTTTCCTTTTACAGGGCGAAGATTAAAAAATGCCTTAACCCGCCGCATATCATCAATGCCCAAGCTCGACATTTCCTCGCCTTTAAGATATAAAAAATCAGGGTGAATATTTTTGGCTATTTTTTGGCAATCTTCACATTTTTGGCAAGGAATTAATTTATCGCCGTCTTTTTGAAAAGAAGAGCAAAGAAGAGTTTGAGCAAAATATTGCGCCACTGAAGTTTTTCCTATATTTTTTGGCCCGTAAAATAAATAACTGTGCGCTATTTGATTTTTAAAAACAGAGCGAGTTAAATAATCAATTATTTTTTGATGACCGACAAGCATAATAATAGGTCAAAATTTTCTTCAAAAATTCTTTGCCGGGGATGAATAATTCTGAAATTCTAAAATTTTTAATGTTTGCTGAGCGCATTTTCGCCAAGAATAAGCATCGGATATTTCAAAACCGCGAGAAATTATTTTTTTTCTTAATTCTGGTTCATTTATAATTTTATGCAAACAAAAGATAAGCTCATCTTGATTATGGGGCGAAAAATATAAAGGAGCGTCCTTGCCTATTTCTAAAAAAGCAGGAATACGGGAAGCAATAACTGGCGTTCCGCAAGCCATTGCCTCAAGAAGCGGCAAACCAAACCCTTCATATAAAGAAGGAAAAATAAAAGCCTCTGATCGACGGTAAAAACTAGCGATTTCTTTATGAGATAGATAAGGAAGTTTTAACAAGAAAGAATTATTTTGTCCCAGCGAAATATTGTCCGAGCTGATTAAAATTAATTTAAAAGGAAGAGATGATTTTTTAATAAATTTTTCAAAAGCGGAAATGAGCAAAGAAATATTTTTCTTTTTATTTATACGGCCAACATAAAGAAAATAAGGGAAATTTATCTTATAGCGAGCAAGAACTGCTTGGTCGTTTTTTAAAAAATCGTCCCCCTGGCAAAAAATATTTTTATCATAACCCAAGGGAATAAAAACAATTTTATCAGGGTTAATGTTATAAAAATCAATTAATTCTTTTTTGGTGAACAGAGAAGGAACGATAATTTTTTGGGCTCTTTGCGCGCCTAAGCGATAAGAAAATTGAAGAGACGCTCTTTCTTTTCGAGAATACAAATAAGGGAAACGTTCAAAACCAAGGTCGTGAATAGTTAAAACATTAAATTTCGGGCAAAAGAGAGGCAAACTATGTGCTGGAACAAACAAAACGTCCGGCGGATTTTTCATCATTTCTAAAGATAATCTGATTTGCGTCCAAAAAAATCGCCAAGGCCAGGACAAAAAACGAATTTGCCAATTAAGAGGCGTTTCTTTCTCTTTTAAGGAAAGAAGAGAGAGCGGTTGGTTTGAATAAAGAACAAATTTTAAATCATTTCTATCCTTAGCTATTTCTTGTAAAGCTTTTATCAGGTAAAAAGAATACCATCCAATACCGGTTTTATTTTTAGCTAATGCCCGAGAACCATCAATGCCAATGATAAACATAATTTATAGATTCTTGAGTTAAAAACAAATTTAGCGTCATCCCGCAAATTTCTAAAATCATTTTTTGAAATTTTTTAAATGGTGTTTTTTGTTGGTTAATGGAAATTGGTAAAAAAAGTGTCAAATTTGATTTTCTGGCGAGATAAGCCTTTATTGATGCGGGTTTGCAAAGGTCGGAAAAAGGGGACTGTCCCCTTTTTAAGGCCAACAAAAAAATAATTTGCGTTTTTTCTTAAAGTGTGCCGTTATTTACGGCAAATTTCAAATTTCGTGAGATAAGCCTTTATTGATGCGGGTTTGCAAAGGTCGGAAAAAGGGGACTGTCCCCAAAAAATTAACGGGTGATGAGAAGGCTTTTTTTGTAAACATCTAAATTGTCTAAAGCTAATCCTGTTCCTTGCGCCACGGCTAATAATGGATCTTCAGTAACATAAGCCGGCACACCTGTGGCTTCGGTTAAAAGCTGATCTAATTTTCTTAAAAGAGATGTACCCCCGGCTAAAACCATACCCTTTTCCATCACATCAGCTGAAAGTTCAGGTGGCGCTTCATGAAGCACATTT
Organism: Parcubacteria group bacterium ADurb.Bin159; assembly: GCA_002070355.1. Lineage (NCBI taxonomy): Bacteria > Parcubacteria group bacterium ADurb.Bin159. The sequence goes on from MWDC01000025.1 coordinate 4,562, forward strand.
TTTACTGTAGAAATTATTGCCTCTAAAGTATTTTTAATGGCTATAGTAACGTCATCGGAAGTAATAGTAACAATTTTAGGTAAACCGCTAATCATATCTCTACCCTTAATATCAATTTTTAATTTTTCTTCCAAGGGCAAAGCAGCGCCAATTTTAATTTTAATATTTTCCGCAGTTTGCTCACCAATGGCTAAATTATATTTTTTGCGGATATAATCAGCAATAGCTAAATCACATTTATTGCCCGCTACTCTTACTGATTGAAAAGAAACAATCCCACCTAAAGAAATAATTGCTGCTTCAGTTGTTCCTCCTCCCATATCCACAATCATATGTCCAGAAGCCGAGCCAATGGGAATTTTAGAACCTATAGCCGCGGCTACCGGCTCTTTAATTAAATAAGTAGCTTTTGCCCCAGCAACAGCAGAAGCATCAAGCACAGCTCTTCTCTCCGCTGAAGTAATTCCCCCAGGGACAGCAATCATCACTTCTGGTTTGAATATTCTCCAATGTTTTAATGCCTTAGAAATAAAATATTTTAACATAGCTTCAGTTGCATGATAATCAGCAATAACTCCCTCTCTTAAAGGACGTTTAGCCACAATCGTATCCGGAGTTCGGCCAATCATTTCTTTGGCTTCGTCTCCCACAGCTAAAACACTGCCGTCTAAAGTGGAAATAGCCACTACCGAGGGCTCATTAGCCACAATTCCCTTTTTGGCTAAATAAACCAAGATGTTGGCTGTTCCCAAATCTATGCCTATTTTTTTTGAAAACATAAAATTATAATTTAGAATTTAAAGCTTAGATGTTTGATATTTTATTATATCTTTTACTCACTCTAAGTCAAGCCAGCTAATTATTTTATAAATATCTCCAGCGCCGGCAACTAAAAGCAAATCTCCGGGCAAAATTTTTTTATTGATAAACTCCACGGTTTTATCTAAATTTTTAGCAAAAACAATCTCTTTAAGAGGAGTCTTTTTGAATTTGGGAGATTTTTTAATTTCTTCCACTAAATCTTTTGAGCTAATTTTTATATCTGATTCTCTACCGGGCACAAAATAAATTTCAGAAAGAACAACTAAATCAGCTTGCCAAAAGCTATCAACAAATTTTTGAAATAATTTTTTTGTCCTCTCTTTTTGGTGTGGTTGATAAAC
>MWDC01000026.1 GCA_002070355.1 Parcubacteria group bacterium ADurb.Bin159
TATGTTTAATCAAGTTAAAATTAACAATCGAAAAACTGCGATTTTAATTACTTTTTTTCTTGTTTTTATTATAGCTTTGGGCTGGTTGTTTAGTTTATTGCTTGACAGTTATTGGATTTTTGTGTTCGCCGTGATTATTTCCGTGACTCAAGCATTTATTTCTTATTGGTATTCAGATAAAATTGTGCTGTTTCTTTCTCGAGCGAAACCAATAAAAAAAGAAGAGTGTCCTGAACTTTATCAAATTATAGAAAATCTTTGCGCCAAGGCGAACTTGCCTTTGCCTAAAATTTATCTTATTAACGAATCTCAACCCAATGCTTTTGCCACAGGCAGAAATAAAAAACATTCGGCCGTTGCTGTTACTCGCGGACTTTTAGAAAGATTGGGTTATAAAGAATTAGAAGGTGTTATTGCCCATGAATTATCTCATATAGGCAATAAAGATATTCTTCTTTCCACGGTTATTGTTGTTTTGGTGGGAATTATCAGCTCGGTTTCACAATTATTTTTACGGCTGAGCTTTTGGGGAGGAGCAGGAAGAGGTTCAAAAGATGATAATCAAGCTGGTGGAATTATTTTACTTGTTTTAGGAATTATTGCCGCTATTTTAGCGCCTATTGCCGCTTCTTTAATCCAATTAGCCATTTCCCGCAAAAGAGAATTTTTAGCTGATTCTTCAGCAGCGCTTTTAACAAAAAATCCAGAAGGTTTAGCCCAAGCTTTAATAAAAATTTCTCAAGATCCCCATCCCCTAATAACCGCCACTAATTCTACTGCTCATTTGTATATTTCTTCCCCTTTTAAAGGCAAACAATCTCAAAGCTGGCTGATCAAATTATTCTCAACACATCCACCCATAGAAGAAAGAATCAAAGCTTTAAGAAAAATAAATGTATAAAAATTAATTTAATTGGGGTCAGACCCCAAAAACCGACCGCCGGGAGCTCTTTATTGATGCGGGTTTGCGAAGGTCGGAAAAAGGGGACTGTCCCCTTTTGGGAGGTAATAGAAATAACAATGAAATAACTAACAAAAAAATAATTTGCGTTTTTTCTTAAAGTGTGCCGTTATTTACGGCAAGTTTCAAATTTCGTGAGATATCCCTTTATTGATGCGGGTTTGCGAAAGTCGAAAAAAGGGGACTGTCCCCAAAAAAAAAGACCGAGAATTTATCTTGGTCTTTTTTAAAAAAATAATCAAAGTCCTAATTAAATCCCAATAGAAGCCAAATAGTCAGCCATTTGAACAATAAGATGCCAAATGGCTTTTTCGTCTACCAGATATCCCTCTTTATTTTCCACCCCTTCTTTGACTTTTCTTAAAGCCGAAGTAGGGTATGGCTTGTTACGAGGACCCATATGGTTTTCTACAAGCTCAATGATATCTATTAAGTCCTTATCGGTATTGAAGTATAAATCCTCCAATGAGGATGCTTCGAATGATCGAAGCAATAATAACCATTGGGCAGCGATATGTCCATGCTCTGGATGGGCATTCGCCCCCCAGGGAATGCCATTCCTTTGGACATCGTGTAGCACTCCGGCAGCAATTAACTTATCCCGGGTTAATTGCTCGCTAATTCCAAAAAAGTCGCAGAAATTTATTATTAATCTGACAACTTTAAGGGAATGAATAATGATTCCTCCCTCAACATTGTCTTTCCCTCCATCACTATTGGGAGCGCTCCAAAACTCTTTTGGAGCAAAAGCCAGAGCATTAACAACAAAATCACGGACTTTTTTACTTTCGATTAATGTCAAGCATTCGTCAAATCTCCTTTTCATCTTTTCCTCCTTTATTTTTGATTTTAATTTTTAATATTATTTATTAATTTTTGCGTATTTTTAACTTTTAATTCGTTAAAAAGAAAATTAAATCTCTCTTCCAAAGATTTGGCAATTTTTTCTTTTGCCTGTTTATCTATATTAGTTATTTCTTTTTTAAATTGCCCCCACGCCATTTTTCTTATTTTATAGATAAATTGAGCTTTTGTCCAGCCCTTTTTTCTTTCGTTCTTTTTATTTTGCAGAAGCCATTGATAAATTTTCTTTTGTAATTTTGAAGGAAAAGCCGGATGGTCTAAAATAATATTTTGAAAATCTGTGGCTAAATGTATTTCTATTGCCTGAAACTCGGGAAATTTTTTAAAATATGAAAGAGGTAAAGTAGACGCCCCATGCTGCACTGCCCCAGCCAAACCATATTTTTGACGCGCCATTAGAGAAAGTTTTTTCAAAAGCTCAAAATCAATTTTGCTTTTAGCCATTCCCCCGCCAGGTAAAACATCTCCACCATGACTAACTCCATTTTGAATGCCAATTTTAGAAATCCCTTTTGAAACGCCCAATCTTGAAAGCTCTTTTTTATATCCTTCCATAAAAACGTCTAAATCAGCAGGAGTGGAATTTTTTTTGCCAATTTCCCCCACCTCTCCCCCGATATTAATTTCTATATTTTTTGGCTCTTGCCGGCGAATAAATTGAGTGAAAAAAGCAGTTAAAATAAAATTATTTTTTTGCTGAGTAAAAACATCTTCTTTACCTTCGCCAACCAAAGAAGACATATCAAGGTCTATATTAAAAAATCCCGCCTTAATAACCCGAGATATTAAATTTTTAAATCTTTTTATTTCTAATTTTGGATTATTCAGATATTTTTTTCTATCCAAAGCAAAGTGGTCAGCTTGAATAAACAAGGGTCCGGAAAAATTTTGTTTTATAGCTGCGGCTAAAATAACCGCGGCATATTCTTCTGGCGATTGATGGGTATATTCCATTTCCGAAGGAGCTAACTCAATAATAAAAAGGCCAACTTTATTTTTTTTTGCCGCCTTTATTAACGCTTGAGATGTTTGGTAAGTTAATCCCCTTAAATTAATTGCCGGGATAGTAAAATTAGTTTTCTTTTTTTTCGCCAGGTTCTGATAAAATGAATAAAGAGAAGCAGGATATATGCCTTTTTGAAAAGCAACTTGCCAAATAATTTTCTCGCAAGTTTTTTTTATTTCTTCATTTTTATTAAACTGAAGATTTTCTACTAAATCATCAATTATCTCACCTTTTAATTTTTCCTCATCAATAATCTTTATCTTTTTTTTAAAAACATCCATCACTGATTTTGTTTTCTCTTCTAAATTTTTTTTATTAGTAAAAAGCATTTTAAAAAGGGCGGTCTAGGAGAATTGCACTCCTACTAAAGACTCCACAGGTCTCTGTGCTGCTCTTACACCAAGACCGCCAAAAAATTTTAATTTGTCTTTGAATTTTTATTTTTAATTTTTGATTTTTTATTGCCCCCACCAAGAATCGAACTTGGATCCAAGGCTTAGAAGGCCTTTGTTTTATCCATTAAACTATGGGGGCAAATGGAAAATAAAATATAAAATTTAGAATTTAGAATTTTAGAATTCTACTCTCAATGAAATCTTCTCATCATCATACCATTTTTTTTATTTTTTTCAAGCAAAAAAGCGGGCTTTCCCGCTTTTTATTTTGTTTTACATTTTAGAGTGTCCCTCCACAAAAGAAACACTTCCCTGTTTCTTTTTGATTCTTGTCTATTGTAATCACTAGATTCCAGGTGTGACAATACGGGCATGTCTCTATTTCTTCCCCGTTCAATAAGGCTTCAATAGCCTCATCAGTCATACCTGTTTTTTTTAACCATTTCGTCATCTTTTTGATGATAGCGCCGATATTTTCAATCAGCCTATCACATTCATGTTCATGCTCATGCCCATGCTCATGTTCATGTTCATCTCCATGTTTACATTTACTCATTGCATGTCCTCCTTTTTAAATTTTAATTTTTTAATTTGACTACATTGTTCTGTCTTAATAATAAATCAAAATTTAAATTTGTCAAATTTTTATTTGCCATTTTCATTGGCTTAACTAAATTGGAATATAAAATTTAATTTATTTTTATCATTTTTGCATTGGTAAAAAAAGTGTCAAATTTGATTTTTTGAAGAGATAACCCTTTATTGATGCGGGTTTGCCGAGGTCGGAAAAAGGGGGCTGTCCCCAAAAAAATTATTGATGCGGGTTTGCCGAGATCGGAAAAAGGGGGCTGTCCCCCCAAAAAATAATAATGAAATAACTAACAAAAAAATAATTTGCGTTTTTTCTTAAAGTGTGCCGTTATTTACGGCAAATTTCAAATTTCGTGAGATAAGCCTTTATTGATGCGGGTTTGTGAAGGTCGGAAAAAGGGGACTGTCCCCAAAAAACTAAAAAGGGCGCTGTCCCAAAAAAACAGGGGGCGCTTTTATTGCGCCCCCTGTACAATCGGTTTACGCTCCGAAAACGTTATATCAAGAATAACTAATTTAGAAGGTCATTGACAATTTGGCACCATCTATGGTATTAATGTCAAGTTTAGCACCAGTCATAGAAGCAGTTATTCCATCACTCCACACAGGAGTAGCTGTTAAATCAAGTTCGGTTTCCACAGAATAGGCACCAGATGATAATCCACCAACAGTTCCTTTAATCACAAAAGTAGCTGATTCGCCGGATTTAAGCTTGTAGTCATTAGTAAAGAGGCTATCTGTATTAAAAGTAGCTACATTACTAACAATTGAAACTGAACCCTTAGCTCCGTCAACACCGCCTACACGTTCTATAGAAAGAGCAGTCGTAGTTACACCCGAACCATTTAAGGTAAAGGTAACCTTAAGCTGCTTCAAGAGAACATCAAGAGCTTC
>MWDC01000027.1 GCA_002070355.1 Parcubacteria group bacterium ADurb.Bin159
TAAAATATTCATTTCGATAAAAATAATGGCCAAAATTATTATTAAAAATGAAGAAGGATCACAACTGATGTATTTGGCTTTTTTAGCGTATTTTACCCTATATCCGAAACCATGGGGGCGAATTGACCAAAATCCTTTAGCTAAAAAAGCCCAAATGTATTTTTTAAGAAATGGTTTGGATCAAGAAATAAAGAACTTTTTAGATTTTTGTTTTCTTGATTTTCAAAATTATATTGGTGAATCAACAATCACTTATTTTTCTTTAGCCTATCACAATCCTCAACGCAAATTATCTCTATTCAAATTTATTAAAAAAAATAAACCAAAAATAGCACCCTTCTTTAACCAAATTTATAATGCCTGTCTAAAATCTTTGGATAGTTTTAAGAAATCTATCGAAAATTCAAGTTTGCAAAAACAAATTCAAAAAGCCACTCAAAAAGATATATTAAACAAAAAATCTTTACTTCCTGATTTGAAAAAAGTCATTAAAGAAGATCTAGAATTTTTTAACGCCGAAGAAAAAGTTAAAGAAACGGTTTTTATTATTACTCCTACCAACTTTTTCCCTTATCAATTTGATGCCGGAAGCTATTTTTTTGGAAAAGAAATAATTATTATTAGCTCAGAACCAAATAATTTAAACCTAATAGAACATGAATTTCTACACACTTTTATAACCCCTATTGTAGAAAAATTGTTAGCTAAAAATTTTAATCTGCAAAAAAACGTTATAAATCTTACTTCTCAAAAAAGGAAAGAAACCTATGGAAATATCGCTTCTCACTTGTTATCTGAGGAATTAATTTATACCTATATCAATAATTTTAAAATAAAACAAACACCATCATATGATAATTTTTTAAAAAATTATTCTTTTAAGAGCGAAAGAGAATTTCAGGAATTTTTAAAAGAACATTCAGGTTTTCAAAAACGATGTCAGAAATTAAAAATCAACAACTTACACTCTTTTCAAAAAAAATCAAAATTATTTTTTGACACTTACGAAAAAAATATTCTCTCAGAAATTATCTATCAATTATATAATCACTTCCAAAACAAAAAGGAAAACAATCTTGATCTTAAGTTTGAACGTTTTCTTTTTAAATATTTAAAAAATATTTAAAAACGGGCTGCTTTTATTTTATTGCCAGCCCGCTGTTATCCTGAGCGAAGCGAAGGATCTCATAAATATCTCAAATCTCAAAAATTAAATCTCAAATCTACATCTTAAACCTTAAATCTTTTATGAATTTTTTTTGAGGAAGTTTACCAAGTTCAACTTCATAAACCTCACTTCATAAACTTCAAACCTTATTCTTCATTTCTCGCATTCGCGAGAGATTCTTCGGCCTTCGGCCTCAGAATGACACTCTTTTTCTGTTATCCTGAGCAAAGCGAAGGATTGTTACCCTGAGCAAAGTCGAAGGGTCTCTGGACTTGTTCCAGAACCTTTTCAGAAACCCTTTCAGAAACTTTATTCTTCTTTTTTTAATTCTTCCAAGATTTTCTTTAAATCCTCTGGTAATGGTGATTCAAATTCGTAATTGATATTATCCGGACCGCGGAATTTTAATTGATGGGCATGCAAAAATAATCGCGGTGGTTTTAATTTTAAATCTTTCTTTTTCCCGCCATAAATTTTATCGCCAATCACTGGAAAACCAATAGCTGCCAAATGGACTCGAATTTGATGAGTCCGACCGGTTTTTGGAATGGCTTCTATCAAAGTTGCTCCATCATAATAAGTAAGAACTCGAAAATAAGTTTCCGCTTCCTTTGATTTGCCTTTTTGAGAAGAATTTAAAACTGCTTTTTTCTTTAAACGTTGAGTTTTTGACCAGCCAATGGGAAAATTGATAGTGCCTTCTTTTTGGGGTATTTTCCCTTTAACCAAAACTAAATATCTTTTTTCGATTTTTCTTTCTTGAAAAAGGTTTTTAAAATAAAAATAGGCCGGATTGCTTTTGGGGATAACCATTAAACCAGAAGTTTCTTTGTCCAGCCGGTGAACAATAGCCGGTCTATTTTTATCTTCACCAATTTCTTTTAAAAACGGGTATTTATCCAATAAAAAAGACAATAAAGAAGGTCCTTGATATTTTGGATTCGGCGGATAAACAACTAGCCCTGAAGGCTTATCAACAATTAAAAAATCCTGATTTTCATAAACTATTTTTGGGATTAGTTCTAACGGAAAAATAATGTCTTTTTCTTCTCGTTTAACAGAAAAATCAATTAATTGAATTGTTTCACCGCCAAAAAGCCTTTTCGCTGGTTTGATTCTTTGGTGATTAACCAAAATTTTTCCTTCCTTAATTAAAGAAACTATTTCTTGCCGAGATACGTCTTTAAAAACATTTTCTTTAAGATATTTGTCTAGTCGCTGAGGATTTTCTAAATTTTCAACAATAATTATTTTTTCCTCAATCATAAATTTTCTTCTTCCACCCTATTTTTCTTAAAAGAATTTTTAAAAGATTCCTCGTAGATATTTTTTAAAAGAGGATAAACCTGATTAATATCGTGACTGGCAATTATTTCTTTGCTTTTTAAAGAAAATTTTCTTTGAAGATTAGAATCATTAATAATTTTTAAAACCGCTGTCGCCATTTCTTCGGGGTTTAAACCATCAACTAAAAAACCATTTTCCTCATCTTTAACCAATTCCGGCAAAGCCCCTTTATTAGAAGCCACTATTGGCAAGCCACAAGCCATTGCTTCCATTGTGGCCAAGCTTTGAGCTTCAATTAAAGATGGCATTACAAATAAAGTAGCCAGCTTATAAAAACAATAAATCTCATCCGAATTTGGTTCTTTAACAGAACAAAATCTTATTCTTTCTAAAAGAGATAATTTTTCTAATTCTTTAATCATTTCTTCTTTTAATTTTCCTTCGCCAACAAACAAAAATGTTGCTTCTTGATTTTTTAAAATCAAAGGAATGCTTTTTAATAGAGTCTTTAAATTTTTTTCTTGACTAATTCGGCCAACATATAAAACAATCGGCTTATTAACAATATCTTTGAATTGATATTTTTCCAAAAAATCTTCCGTAATTTTAACCCCTTCAATTCTTTTTAAGTCAATGCCATTAGAAATTACTTGGGTTGGAATATCAGGGCTGATTTTTTTTATTTCTTCTTCAATAAAATGGCTAGGAGCAATTATTAAATCGCAATACTTATGAAAAACAGTTTGATAATAAGATTTAACAATACTTGTTGACCAATTTTTAAAAAACTTTGGAAAACCTAAATAAGACAAAGGAAATTCCAAAGAATTATGCTGAGTCATTATAACTGGAACTTGTCTTTTTTTTGCCTCACTTGCCAAAGATAAAGAAATAAAAAGAGGGTCTTGTAAATGGATTAAATCAGGCTGAAACTGATCAATAATTTTTTTGGCGTTTAATTTGGCAAAATAGCTAACTTTAGTATCTTTACCAATCGGGCTGGGATAAGAGCGTATCTTAATGAGAGAATAACCCTTTTTTGTTTTTTCAATTAAAAAATCGCCTGAATCAGAGGCAGTAATAATATAAGTTTCATAATCTTTTAAAGAGGAGAAATAACTGGCTAAGCGATCAGTAGCAACAGTTACTCCGGAAATATGGGGAGTAAAAACCTCTAAAGAATAAAAAATTTTCATAAAAATAATCGCCGATGATCAAATGTTTCGACATCGCAAGTCGTTAATTTCTAACGACTTGCGATGTCGTTAATTAAAAAGCCGAAGAATCTCTTGCGAAGGCAAAAGCACCGCCTTTTTTTCAATATTTACTAAAAATAGATAGGCGCAGAAATAATAACCATATCAAAGCATCTGGTTTTGGTGGGCGGTAGAGGACTCGAACCTCTGACCTTACGCACGTCAAGCGTACGCTCTAGCCAACTGAGCTAACCGCCCCTTTATACATTCCAATGTCCTGCTTATAAATTGAGTAAACTGGTTTTAATCGCGTGTTCCGTCTTCGACGGAAAATGCTCTTCCCCGGGCAATTAATTTTCTTCATTTTGATGATTATTTGGTCGGCATGGCAGGAATCGAACCTGCGACCCTCGCTTTATATTGATTATTTTCTTTATTTTAATGATTATTTGGTCGGCATGGCAGGAATCGAACCTGCGACCCTCGCTTTATAAGAGCGATGCTCTAACCACTGAGCTACATGCCGACCAAAGAATCATCTCTTTTAAAGGTAATAATCAATATATCAAGGATTTCTATTAAAAACTAATAATAAAGGAAATACTTGATATAAGAGCGATGCTCGTCCCCGGGCAATTAATTTTTGCCCCCCAATTGAAAATTTCAAAAAATTTTATCATCTTTTGTTGGAAAAAACAACCTTTCCAATAGTATCTTAGAAGGGATCTATGGAAGTTGAACTTCCGTAGATTCAACATTTAAGTGTTTCGAATTTAATTAACGACATCGCAAGTCGTTTAACGACTTGCGATGTCCAATTATTTAAATTCTTGAGCCTAATGTTTTGCTTTTTTCCCCTCTTTCAATAATTGCTCAAATTCTTCTTTTTCTAAAGTTTCTTTTTCCATTAAAGTTTT
>MWDC01000028.1 GCA_002070355.1 Parcubacteria group bacterium ADurb.Bin159
AGGCAACAAGTACGATTTTAAATAAAAAAGAGAATATAGAATTTAGAATATAGAATACAAAATTTTAATTTTATTTTATTTTTTTACTATTTAATTATGTCTAAAATAATTGGTATAGATTTAGGAACATCTAATTCTGCGGCTGCCTATATGGAAGCCGGAAAACCAAAGATGATCCCCTCGGCTGAGGGGACAACTTCGGTGGGAGGGAAAGCTTTCCCTTCTTATGTGGCTTTCACTAAAGATGGGGAGCTTTTAGTGGGCGAACCTGCCCGACGCCAAGCAGTGGCTAACCCGGAAGGGACGGTTTTTGGCGCCAAAAGGAAAATGGGTACTGACTTTAAGTATAGAATTTTTGGTAAAGAATATACGCCTCAACAGATTTCCGCTTTTATCTTGCAAAAGATTAAAAAAGATGCGGAAATGTTTTTGGGAGATAAGGTGGATAAAGCGGTTATTACTGTGCCAGCTTATTTTAACGACGCTCAACGTCAAGCAACTAAAGACGCCGGACGCATTGCCGGCCTTGAGGTTTTGAGATTAGTTAATGAACCGACTGCTGCTTCTTTGGCTTATGGTTTGGATAAAATTAAAGAAAAAGATCAGCAGGTGTTGGTTTTTGATTTCGGCGCTGGGACGCTTGATGTTACTATTATGAATTTTGGCCAAGGAGTATTTGAAGTTCTCTCTACTTCCGGAGATACACAACTTGGCGGTTCGGATATGGATGAAATTCTAATTAATTACGTGCTTTCCGAATTCAAGAAAGATACAGGTATTGACCTTAGCCGTGATAAAATGGCTATGCAGAGAATTAAAGAAGCAGTAGAAAAAGCAAAAATAGAACTTTCTTCCACTTTGGAAACAGAAATTAATTTGCCTTTCATTACTGCTGATAAAGAAGGACCCAAACATTTGCTTAAAAAAATTACTCGCAGTCAATTAGAATCTTTGATTAAGCCGATTGTAGAGAAATGCCGACCTCCCTTGGAGCAAGCAATAAAAGACGCTAATCTTACTCCCAATGATATTGAAAAGATTATTTTAGTAGGGGGTCCAACAAGAATGCCGGCAGTTATTAAGTTTATTGAAAATATTTTCGGTAGTGAAAAAATTGCCCGCGGTATTGACCCTATGGAATGCGTGGCTATGGGCGCGGCTATTCAAGGAGCGATTTTAGCCGGAGAAGAAGAAGTTAAAGATGTTTTGCTTTTAGATGTGACGCCCCTGACTTTAGGCATTGAAACATTAGGCGGAGTGGCAACTCCTTTAGTTCCCCGCAATACAACTATCCCTGTGACTAAAACGCAAGTTTTCTCCACAGCTGCGGATAATCAAACTTCAGTAGAAATTCATATCTTACAAGGAGAAAGGCCAATGGCTAATGACAACCGCACATTGGGGCGATTTATTTTAGATGGCATTCCTCCGGCGCCGCGAGGTATTCCTCAAATTGAAGTTACTTTTGATATTGATACTAACGGCATTTTAACTGTTAAAGCCAAAGATAAAGCCAGTGGGAGAGAACAACATATTACTATTAGAGAATCTTCTAAACTTTCCGAAGAAGAAATTAAAAGAATGCAAAAAGAAGCAGAAGAATTTGCCGCTGAAGACAGAAAAAAGAAAGAACTTATTGATTTGCATAACCAAGCTGATGCTATACTCTACACCGCGGAAAAGACCTTAAAAGATTATCAAGATAAAATTAAACAGGAAAATAAATCAGAGGTTGAAGAAAAAGTAAAAAATCTTAAAGAAGCCAAAGAAAAAGATGAAGCAGAATCCATTAAAAAGGCGATGGAAGAATTAAATACAGCTCTTTCTAAAATCGGCTCTGACTTATACTCTCAAGAACAAGAGAAAAATAAAGAAAATAAATCAGAAGACAAACCAAACGAAGAGAAGAAAGAAGATGAAGGGCCAATAGAAGGAGAATACACCGAATAAAAAGTGAATTAAGCAATTAGATACGTTTCTTTAATAGAATACGGAATAAGGAATATGGAAAAAATAAATTCCAAATTCTAAATTCTGTATTCTATATTCTAAATTCTATCTTATGCCCCAAAAAACTATTTCTAAAAAGAAAATGTTAACTAAAACTCCTAAAAAAAACGAAAAACCCGTTTCTCGAGTCAAGGAGAAAATAATTAAACCGGCGACTAAACCGGCAGTTAAACCTAAGAAACAATTAGAGAAGAAAAAGGAAGAAAAAAAAGAAATAGAAAAGCAGCAAGAAGAGAAGAAAGATATTGTTGTAGAGAAAGAGAAGAAAGAAGAAAAGAAAAAAGGAGAAGTAATTTGGACAAGCGCTAAAAGAAAAACGGCTGAGGTTAGGGCTAAATTATTTGTTGGACAAAAGGGGAATATCATTATCAATAAAAAACAAATTAAAGAGTATTTCCCAACTTTGGAATTACAAACAATAATCAACCAGCCCTTTAAGGCAATAGAAAAAAAAGAAGGAGATTTCAATTTTGTTATTGAAGCAAGAGGTGGGGGAATGGTTGGCCAGGCAGAAGCCATTCGCCGGGCAATATCTTTAGCTTTGTCCTATCTAGATCCGACCTGGAGAACTCCTTTGAAAAAAGCGGGTTTTTTAACTAGTGATAGCCGGATAAAAGAGAGGAAAAAACCGGGGTTAAAACGCGCTCGTCGCGCTCCTCAATGGCAAAAAAGATAGTTTTTTGCCTAAAATTATGACCAAATCAACAATTTTTCTTTTGGTTGTTTTATGCTTTATAGGAGGCATTGGTTTTGCCTCCTTTTTTAATTTTAGTTTTATTTATTGGCTTATTCCCTCTTTATTCTTTTTGATGGTAGTTTTAATTTGGCAGCCAAAAATCACTTTTCTCGTTTCTCTCTGCTTTCTTTCTTTTTTTCTGGGTATTTGGCGTTATGATTTAGCGCAAAATAATTTAGTTACAAATAGTATTAAATCTTATTTGAATGAATATATTGAATTTGAAGGGGAGATAAGCGCGCCCCCGGATATTCGTCAAGATAAAATACTTTTAACTTTAGATAAAATAAAAATTGGGCAAAAATTAATTTCCGGAAAAATTTTAGTTTTCGCGCCTTTATATCCCAAATATCAATATGGCGATATAATAAAAGTTAGAGGAGAGTTGAAAGAGCCGGAGAATTTTGATTCTTTTGATTACCAGGGGTATTTATCCCGTTTAGGCATTCAATCAATTTGTTTTAATCCTGAAATTGAAAAAACAGGCATAAATCAAGGAAAGCCAATTTATAAAGCCATTTTTGCTTTAAGAGATAAAAGTAGAGAAAAAATTTTGAAATTTTTGAACGAACCGCAAGCTTCTTTTCTTTTGGCTTTGCTTTTGGGATTAAAAAAAGAATTTCCCCAAGAAGTTGAGGAATGGTTTTCCAAAACAGGAACATCTCATTTAAACGCTATCTCTGGTCTAAATATCAGTATTTTAGTTTATTTGACCAATTCTTTTTTAGTTAACGTTTTGGCGATTTCTCGAAGGAAAACAATATGGTTAGTTATTCCTATTATAGCTGTTTTTATTATTTTGGTTGGCGCTCCTGCTTCAGCTATCCGAGCCGCTATAATGGGTTTGATTTTTCTTTATGGCGAATATCTTGGCCGTCCTTCTTATGGTTTAAATGCTCTTATTTTAACTGCTGCCATTATGCTTTTATTCAACCCCTTTCTTCTTGGTTTTGATATAGGGTTTCAATTATCTTTTTTAGCTATGGCAGGAATTAGCTTTTTTGCCAAGCCATTTGATTATTTCTTTCGTTTTGTCCCCCAAACAAATTTTTTCCCTTTAAGAGATTTATTGTCTATCACTTTAAGCGCTCAAATTTTTACTTTGCCTTTGACTTTATATTATTTTAAAATTTTTCCCTGGATTGCTCCTTTGGCTAATATTTTAGTTGTCCCGATTATACCGTTAACTATGATTTTTGGCTTTATTTTCCTCTTTTTTTCTTTTATTCCTTTTCTCGGTTCAATTTTTGTTTGGCTGGTTTGGCTTCCCTTAACCTATATTCTTTTAGTGGTTAAAATTTTAGCTAAATTGCCGGTTTTAAATTTAACTTTTCCTTCTTTAATTTTAATTCCTATTTACATTTTTCTTATTTTTTTGGCTTATTTATGGAAAGACAAAAAATATCAAAATTTGCCAGAATAGTTTTTTTCCTTCTTTTAGCCAATTTAGTTTTAATTGTTTATTTTTTCTATTTTGATAAACAAAAAAACAATCTGGAAATAGTTTTTCTTGATGTTGGCCAAGGCGATGCTATTTTGGTTAAGACGCCGAAAGACAAAAATATATTAATAGATGGCGGTCC
>MWDC01000029.1 GCA_002070355.1 Parcubacteria group bacterium ADurb.Bin159
ATAATTATTTTGGGGACAGTCCCCCGTTTCCGCCCCTTTAAAAGCCTTTATTCATCTGCGTTTCAAGGGCATTTTTCAAATTTAGGGTCCACAACCCTAAATTTAGAATTTTGTTTATTTAAAATAAAAATTATATTTTTTGACCAATTTAAACAATTTTTCAAATTTAGGGTCCACAACCCTAATTTTTAAAATTCGTCCCAAAAGCTAATGTTTATGCGGGTTTGCGAAGGTTGATTTTTGGGGACTGTCCCCCTAAGGAGTCGACAAGGGTAATCTGGGTGGCTATTACTTTATGACAAATCATTTTTTCGTATTTTTTAATTATTTTTTTCATTTCCTCATCTTCGGTTGATATCTCTAAAATCACTTCATCTTTAATTGTTAATCCTTCCTTTTTTCTTAAATCATTAATTAATCTTATTAATTGACGAACCTGCCCTTCTTCTTTGAGTTCGGAATTAATATTAATATCTAGGGCTATTTTAATATTTTTACTTTCTTTGAAAATAAAATTTTTATCTTTCTTCTCTTCTCCTTCCCTTACTTCTTTTAAATTAAGTTCTTTGGCAATTATTTCTTTTGCAGAAGAGGATAATTTTTTATTTATTATAATTTTTGCCAATGGCTGACGAATAGGCAAATTTGCCTCTTCCCTGCCTGCTCGTCCCAAGGCAATAATATCTGTAACTAATTTTATTTCTTCCAGAACCCGAGGAGAATAATACGAACTTTTGATTTTGGGCCAAGAACAAAGATGCACTGATTGAGGGAAATTTTTATTTTGACAAATTTTAATTGTTCTCTGATAAATATCCTCAGATAGAAAAGGCGTAAATGGAGCTAATATCTTGGAAAAATTAATCAAAACAAAAATCAGGACCTCTTGAGCATTTTTATCATTTCTTATTCTCTCTCGGGAAAAGCGAACGTAGATTAAAGACAAATCTTGAATAAATTGACCAACTTTTCGCGTTGCTAAACGCAAATCATAAGTTCTAAAACATTTTTGAACATCTTTTTCTAAAGAATAAAGCGAAGACAAAATCCATTTATCCAAAATATGAAGATGAGAAAAATTTTCTTGCCATAATGTTTTCCCTAAATAAAGTTCAACAAAATTAGCCACATTTTGAAGAGTTGACACAATGTTTCTGTAAGAAACCTGTACTAACTCTTCGGAAAAATTCATTGATTCGCCAGCAGGGACCTCGGAAAGTAGCCAATATCTCAAACTATCGGCTCCATAAGAATTAAAAATTTTGTCGGGCTCAGGATAATTTCTTAATTTTTTTGATAATTTTTTCCCCTGAGAATCCAAAATTAAACCATTAACAAAAACATTTTTATATGCTGGTTTATGAAAAAGAATGGTAGAAAGAACGTGAAGAGTATAAAACCAACCTCGGGTTTGATCTAACCCCTCCACAATAAAATCCGCAGGAAATCTCTTCTCACACTCTTTTTTATTCTCAAAGGGATAATGAAATGAAGCATAAGGCATTGAGCCGGATTCAAACCAGCAATCAAAAATCTCTTCTCTTCTTTTCATTATTCCCCCGCATTTTTCACATTCAAAAAAAATTTTATCAATATAAGGGCGATGTAAATCGTTTATATCTTGGATTAATTCCTTTCGAGAACCAATTACTTTCATATTGCCGCATTTTTGGCACTCCCAAATTGGCAAAGGTGCGCCCCAAAAACGATTGCGAGAGATAGCCCAATCGCGCGCTCCGGAAAGCCATTTGCCAAACCTCCCTCTTTTGAGATGAGCAGGAACCCAATGAATGCCTTTATGCTGTCTATTATTTCTGTCTTTTAAGGGAATGCTTAAATTATTAAAAACCAGCTCTTTTTTTATTTTGCTTACCTTAACATAAAAAGCTTCAATAGGATAATATAAAAGTGGCCAATCACATCGCCAACAAAAGGGATAAGTGTGGGTAATTTTTTCTTCTTTCAAAATTAAATTTTTCTTTTTAAGGTCTTCAATTATTTTTTTATCAGCATCTTTAATCCATAAACCTTCCCCGGGCAAGTTTTCTCCTTTAACTTGACCATTTTCGTCAACGGTAATTAAAATATCTAAATTATATTTTTTACCAACATTCATATCATCTTCTCCAAAGGCCGGAGCGATATGAACAATGCCTGTGCCTTCTTCGGTTTCTACAAAATCACCTGCCACCGTAAAATAACCTTGTTTTATTTTTTGCGGATAAAGCGGTTTGTATTTTATGCCCACTAATTTTTTGCCCAAAATTCTTTCTTTTTTAATTGGCTTTTTCCCTTCTATCAACGTATTCTCTAAAATATTTCTTTTTGTTTCTACAAAAATATAAGATTCGTCCTTGAAATAAAGTTTTTGATAATAAACATCCGGTCGTATAGCCAAGGCGGTATTAGCCGGTAAAGTCCAAGGAGTGGTTGTCCAAGCTAAAAAATAACAATTCGGCTCTTTTTCCAGGGCGAATTTTAAATAAAGAGAATTGTCATCTATATCTTTATAACCTAAATTTACTTCAAAATTAGAAAGGGGTGTTCCGCAACGAGCGCAATAAGGGGCTACCTTATAATCCTTATAAATTAAACCTTTTTTATATAATTCTTTAAATACCCACCAAACCGATTCAATATAGGAATTGTTTAATGTAGTATATTGATCTTCATAGGATACCCAACGGCCAAGACGAAGAAATGTTTTCTTCCATTCGTCAATACATTCAAAAACATTTTCTCTGCACAAACTATTAAATTTTTCAATACTCCCATATTCATCTTTTCCTAGATTTAAAATATCTTTTTTTGTTTTAATTTGCAATTTTTTTTCTACTAAATTTTCTACCGGCAAGCCATGACAATCCCAACCAATAGAACGAGGCACATTATAACCACACATTGTAAAATAACGAAGAACAGTATCTTTAAGAACCGAAGCTAAAATATGACCGTAATGAGGAGAACCACTGGCAAAAGGAGGCCCATCATAAAAGCTAAAAATTGGAGCGTCTTCCCTCATCTTTTGGCATTTCTCGAAAATTTTTTCTTTTTGCCAAAACTCTAAAATTTGTTCTTCTTTTTTAGGGTAATTTTCCATATTTTTATTATATCAAATTAACGCGGTTTAATCCCGTAAATTAAAAAATATTTAATAGCGCTGGAAAGATGAATCCAAAAAATTGGCGAAAATACGGAACGGAGCAATCCCCCTTTATCAGAAAGCCGTTGGTAAGAATGAACTACTTTTGCTTGGGGGAAATAATAAACCTCCCAATTATTTTGCCAAAAATGATGAGCCCAGTCAATGTCCTCAAAATAAAGAAAAAATTTCTCATTCATTAATCCCGTATCTTTTAACGCCGATGCCCTTACCATTAATGCTGCTCCTAAAATCCAGGAAACAGGAAAAGGACAGGTTAAATCTTTATCACCATAATAATAGTAATTTAATTTTTTTTGTCCCCATTTGGTTTTTTTAAAAAATGTTCGATGAATAATCAAAACTAACGGGGAAGGAAAACGCCGGGCAGAATATTGAAGCTTGCCATTAGGATAATAAAGAGCTGGCCCGACTAAACCAACCTTAGGATTATTGTTAAGAAAAGAAATAAGCGCCTGAATAGAATTTTGCTCTACCGAAACATCGGGGTTTAAAATTAAAATATATTCTCCTTTGGCTGTTTTTATACCTTGATTAACTGCTTTGGCGAAACCTACATTTTTTTTATTACTAATAATCCTAATTGACGGGATTTCCTCAAATTTTGAAATTTCATTTGAAAACGCTTTATTAATGCGGGATAGCGGAAAGGCGTTGGCAAAAACTGTTCCCAAATTACTGGAATTGTCAATAATAATTATTTCAAAACTGAAATTAAGATTTGCTTTTTTAATAGAATCCAAACATTGTCTTAAATTTTCTGATTGATTGAAGTGAACAATAATAATTGAGAGTAACATTATTTTTTATTTAAAATTTTATTTCTTTTTTCAAACATCTCAGGAAGATAAATAAAAAAAGAAAAAAATCCTTTAATAGCCGAAAGGGGCGACTGGATTAAAAGCCAAAAAAATTTTATTGCTTGAAAAAGAAAAAAATAAGGAAATTCATAAAAAAATAATTTCTTAGGACAATTTTTTACTATAAGCCAAAGATGATTTCTAAAAGAAAGAAAATTGATTAATGCTGATTTATTAAATTGATCTTTAGGAATAAAAAATAGTTTTTTATTTCCTTGTTCGGCGCCAATTTTACGGAAATGGTAAGCTAAGGCGTAAGGATTATAAAAAGAAGACCA
>MWDC01000030.1 GCA_002070355.1 Parcubacteria group bacterium ADurb.Bin159
AAATAAACAAAAAGAAAAAGAAGAGATTGCGGAGCAAATAGTTAAGATATTTAAAAGGGCCTAAGAATCAGGCCCTTTTCGAAAAGAGATTTTAAGAGATTATGTTACCCCCCTAATATGAAGCAGTCTGACGGAATCTTTCTATCCCTATGAACCACATCAATTCTTATAAAATTGCCACGTTTGAATCTAGCGTGTTGGGTGATTTCGCCGTAACTATAAAAATAAAAATCTTGGATCCGTAGCCAGCCATTGGAAAAATCATCCCACCGGTAAATATACACTCTGGTTCTTTCATCCGTGTTATTACTTACCGTTATGGTGCTGTCATTAAGACTAAAGGTAACTTGTACTCCGGCAACTTCCCGAATGTACAGATCGTCCTCATTGGGTGCGAGGATTTCTTCTTCGCATCTTCCCAAAATCAAACTCGTTGCTATTATCGCCATCCCCACGAAAAACTTTATTTTTTTCATGATAACCTCCTTATATTTATTTTTTTAAAGAACTTTTTATTTTTTTTAATACTCAAGGTTCTGTCTATCAGCTTAAGGCCTACGTTTGACAAGCAAACTCAACCTTAACTTGCGGCTACTTCCCAATTAGGAGGGGTAATTGGTTTTGCCACTGATAGACAAAACTTTAAGTTTAAAAATTTATATTTAATTTAAAAAACATCACTCATCTACCTTAATATTAAAGCAGATTTTTCAAATTTGTCAAGCCCAACGTTACCAATATATCCCATTAAATACCAACAAAAAAGAAGCCGCTTTTTAAATAAAAGCGGTTTCTTTTTAAAAAATATTTTAAGTGAAATCGTATCTGCTATTTTGCTATCTGCTACCTGCTGTCTGCTGTTTGCCCAAATTTAGGGCCCACAGCCCTAAATCCAATTTTTCGCGAGATAAGCCTTTATTGATGCGGGTTTGCGAAGGTCGATCTTTGGGGACTGTCCCCATTATTATTCGTAATCTTCCATATCAGGAGACATAGAAGGCATACCCGCTCCTCCCATTGCTGACATTTCTTTCTTCTCGGGTAAATCAGTAATTACTGCTTCGGTAGTTAAAAACAAAGAAGCAATAGAAGTGGCGTTTTGTAAAGCGCAACGCGTTACTTTCGCCGGGTCGATAATACCCGCTTCTACTAAATCCTCGTATTTTCCGGTTGAAGCATTAAAGCCAAAATTGCCTTTATGATTTTTAACTTCATTAACCACTACCCCCGGCTCATAAGCGGAATTAATAGCCAATTGGCGCAAGGGTTCTTCAATAGCATATCTGACTATTTCTTTACCTATTTTTTCATCGCCAGAAAGATTTAATCTATCTAAAGCGCTTGATGCTCGGATTAAAGCCACTCCTCCACCAACAACACTTCCTTCTTCTACTGCCGCTTTAGTAGCATTAACCGCATCTTCCACTTTAAATTTCTTTTCTTTCATTTCTGTTTCCGTAGTTGCTCCAACCTTAATCACTCCCACCCCGCCAGCTAATTTGGCTAATCTCTCATTTAATTTTTCTTTATCAAATTCCGAGGTAGTTATTTCTATTTGACGGCGAAGATTATTAATTCTGGCTTTAATTTTTTCCGGATCTCCTTCTCCACCAACAATAGTGGTATTATCTTTAGTGGCAATAACTCGACGAGCTTTGCCTAAATCATTAATATCTACTTTTTCTAATTTGAGGCCAACTTCTTCGGAAATAACTCTGCCTCCGGTTAGTACAGCGATATCTTCTAACAATTCTTTTTTATTGTCGCCAAAACCCGGAGCTTTAACCGCCAAAGTATTAAACGCACCCCTCAAACGATTAACCACAAATGTGGCCAATGCTTCTCCTTCAATTTCTTCGGCGATAACCACTAAATCTTTCTTCCCTCTTTCCGCCATTTTTTCCATTAAAGGAAGAATGTCGTTAAGAGCGGAAATTTTCTGGTCAGTAATAAGAATAAAACAATTTTTATATTCAGCAGCCATTTTTTCGGCGTTGGTTATCATATAAGGGGAAACATAGCCTTCATCAAATTGCATTCCTTCGGTAACCTCCACTTCAAAATCAAACGATTGGGATTCTTCTACAGTAATAATGCCATCTTTACCTACTTTAGCCATTGCTTCGGCAATAATGCGTCCAATTTTAGGGTCATTAGCCGAAATAGTGGCTACTTGTTGTATTTCCTCCGACGTAGAAACAGGCCGGGAAATTTTCTCTCTAATTTCTTTAACAATTGCCTCAGTCGCCTCTTCCATTCCTTTTTTGATAAGAAGAGGATTAGCCCCAGCCGCTAAATTTTTTAAGCCGGCGGAAATCATCGCTTGCGCTAAAATAACCGCAGTGGTTGTTCCGTCTCCAGCCACATCATTAGTTTTAGAAGCAACTTCTTGTAATAATTGCGCTCCCATATTTTCATATTTGTCTTCTAATTCTATTTCTTTGGCTACTGTAACCCCATCGTTAGTCATAGTGGGAGAACCGAATCCTTTATCCAAAACAACATTTCTGCCTCGCGGTCCAAGAGTCACTTTAACCGCTGCTGCTAATTTGTCCGCTCCTTTTTTTAGAGCATTTCTCGCTTTATCACTAAATAAAATTTGTTTAGCCATAATAAAATATAATTAATCAATGATTGCTAATATATCATCTTCATCTAAAATAAGATATTCTTCCTCTTCTATCTTAATTTCATCAGGAGAATATTTTTTGAAGATTATTTTGTCCCCGACCTTTACTTCGAGAGCGCGACGGCTCCCATTATCTAATATTTTGCCTTGCCCTACAGCCATAACTTCACCCTTTTCTGGTTTTTCTTCCTCAGCAGTATCAGGCAAAACTATACCTGCCTTGGTTAATTTGTCTTCTTTAATGGGCTTCACTATAATATGCCCAGCCAATGGTTTTAATTTCATTTTAGCCATAAAAACCTACTTAAATTTATATAATTTTTATTTCCCTCCCCGACCTTTAAAAAACAATTTTATATTTTATATTTTTTTTGTCAAGAACATCTATTTAGCATATCAGCATTAATATTTTACATTAACCTCAAACGGAGGTTTTATTTTATGCGCATAATTGGCTATCAGCGATTTCGCTTTATCTACAGCGCCGTTTAAGGGTTCCACCCTTAAGTGAGGTGAACGAATTAAAATGGTGGGGCCGGATAATTTAGGCCAAACTAAAATATCTTTTTCTTTAAAAAGTTTTTCTAATTTTTTATTTTCCTCTTTATCCCTACCCACCACGAAAAGAATTTTATTCTCCCAAAAATGCCGGCCAAGAGATAAAAGTTTGACATCGTTAATATCAAAATCTGGCCAATTCTCCATCATTTTTTTCAAACGATGAGAGTATCCCGGGTCGGTTAAAAAACATCCGCCAGAGGGCGAAGCAAATTTTTTTATCCCCCACTCTTTCGCTTTAATAAGTTGTCTCTGGCGCGACCGTCCCTGCCAAGAAAAAAGTTGGCTTCTGTCTATTTTTCTTTCTCTCTCGGCTATTGTTTCTTCTAATAAATTAGCCGAAAGGGGGCGTAAAATTTTTCCTTCTAACCCTGCTTCTTTTTCTATTTTTTTAAGAGCATATTTATTTTGAGAAAACGGACGTTGCCCTAAAACTTCACCTGTAGCTAAAAAGTCGGCTTTTTCTTTTTCCATTTCTTCTTTCCCGTATTTAAACATTAAAAGACGGCAATCAAGACAAGGGTTTAAATTTTTTCCGTAACCAAAACGCGGTTTTTTAACTATCTTTATTTGCTCTTCAGTAAAATCAATAATTTTAAGAGAAAGACCAATATCCTTAGCTGACTTCTCGGCAAATTCATTGGGTATAAAAAGACTTTTAAAACAAAGCCCCTTTAAATTTACTCCTATATTTTTAAGCAATTTAACGGCAATCATTGAATCCAGACCGCCGGAAAATAAAAAAATAGCTTTAGTCATTTTTTTCTGGAACAACAATAATCACTTTTTCCCCTTCTTTTTGCAAGCCAAGCCGCTCCTTTGCTTCTCTCTCAATAAATTCAGGGGAATCTACTTCCTTTAATGTTTCACTTAAATTATCATTTTCTTTTATAAGAGATTTTTCTTGTTCCTGTATTTTTTTAAGCTCTTTCTTGTTTTTTAGATACCAATACAATTCTCGACCTGAATAAAAAACCAACCAAATAATTAAGATAATTAATATTATTTTTAATAAAGAAGAAGAAAAAATTTTTTTTGACTCTTTTTCCATTTTTTTATTTGGGGTCAGACCCCAAAAACCGACCGCTGATAA
>MWDC01000031.1 GCA_002070355.1 Parcubacteria group bacterium ADurb.Bin159
AGAAAGATAAGCGCCATAATAGAGATAATGATAGGAAAAGCATGGGGATTAGAACGGAGAGGCGAACCCGGCACATTCATAGAAAGGATGCTCGCTGTTAAGGTAACTGGCAAAATAGTAACCGAGATAATAGTCAGTATTTTAATAATATCATTAAGCCGAAAAGAAATAAGAGAATTGTTAGTTTGCTCAATAGTGGAAATGTTTTTTGATAAGTTTTCTAATGCTGCCCAAATTTCTTCGCTTGATTCCAGCAATTCTTTAAAATAAAGTTTTAAATGGCCTAAAGAAAAAAATTCATCGCTTATTCTAATCAGCCGTTTCATAATCAAACGATGAATTTGCATTGTTTGAGAAAAACAAATAATAGACCTTTTGGTCAGCAAAATTTCTTTAACCATTCTTCTCTCGTATCCTTTAAAAATTTGGTCTTCAATGTTGGAAATATTTTTATTAAGCGTGTCTAAAATAGGCAAGCAGGAGTCCAAAAGAATTTTTAATATAGTATATAAAACATTTACTGGCGAACCTTTAAGATATTTGGCGCGTTGTGATTGGCTTACTTGGCAAAGATTAAAAAAATTAATAAGAGGGGCTAATTCATTACGGTGAACGGTAATTAAAAAATCATTGCCGATGAAAAAATCAACTTCTGCGGAAATAATTTTTCTTTCTTTTCGCTTATAAACAGGAAAAAGTAGCGCTATAAAAATATAATCTCGTTCTTTTTCAATTCGCGGCCGTTGACTTAGAGAAAGGCAATCTTTAAGATGCAAAGGATGAAAATGAAAATTTTCTTCTAAATACTTTATCTCTATCTCGGATATATGAGTAATGTTTATCCAGCGCAAAGGACCGTTTTTTATTTCTTGGATATTTGTATTCGCCATATTTATATATTATAATCTTTTAAAAAATTTTGCCAATAGTTTGGTTTTTGCTATAATATAAATATGAATAAGCCGGCGTTTATTAAAGAAAATATAAAATTAGCGCCTTTTACCACTTTTAAAATTGGCGGGCCGGCGGAATACTTTGCTGAAGTTTCTAATTTGGAAGAAATAAGAGAAGCGCTTCATTTTTCTAAAAAAGCAAATATCCCTTATTTTATTTTAGGCGGGGGGAGCAACGTCTTAATTCCCGACGATGGTTTAAAAGGATTGGTTATTAAAAATAATTTTTCAGAAATAAAAAAAGATGATTCTCGCTTAATAGCAGGTAGCGGTTGTTTTTTGTCTAAAATTTTGGCTTTTAGCCGCTTAAATAATCTTTCGGGTTTGGAATGGTGTATAGGCATTCCCGGGACATTGGGCGGAGCGATTGTCTCTAACGCCGGAGTTAAAGATAAATCTATTTCTCAAATTATTGAAAAAGTTGGTTTTATTGACAATAATTCTCCTTTTTTAGAGATTAAATATTTAAAAAACGAAGATTGCCAATTTGGTTATAGAAAATCTCTGTTTAGCCAAAAACACTGGATTATTTGGCAAATTGAATTAAAATTAAAAGAAGCTGAAAAGGACAAAATCCTTCAAGAAATAAAAAATTATCAGCAAAAAAGATTAAATCAGCCCAAATTACCTAGCGCGGGTTGTGTTTTCAAAAATATAAAAATAGCAGATTTAGACAGCCGAAGCATTGAAAAATTAAAAAAAGAATTTCCTGAGGTGGAAGATTTGCTTCCCTCAGGTGTTATTCCTGCTGGTTGGCTTATTGAACGACTGGATTTTAAGGGGAAGACTATTGGCAAAGCGCAAGTTTCTCCTGAACATGCTAATTTTATAGTGAATTTAGGCGGTGCCACTCGAGACAATGTTTGCGTTTTAATTGCTTTCATTAAAGAACGAGCCAGAACCCAATTCGGCATTCAATTACAAGAAGAAATCAACATTTTTTAATGGGGACAGTCCCCTTTTTCCGACCTCGGCAAACCCGCATCAATAAAGGCTTATCTCACGAAATTTGAAATTTGCCGTAAATAACGGCACACTTTAAGAAAAAACGCAAATTATTTTTTTGTTAGTTATTTTATTGTTATTTCTATTACCTCCCAAAAGGGGACAGTCCCCTTTTTCCGACCTTCGCAAACCCGCATCAATAAAGGGTAAAATCGCCTAAAAATCAATTTTGACACTTTTTTTACCAATTTTAAAATAATAAAAATAATAAAAATAAATAATAAAAATAAATTAAATTTTATATTTTAATTTTATATTCTATTTTTTTATTCTATATTTTGAATTCTGATCAAAATCGTGCCATTTTTGAAAAATCGCCCGCAAACCCGCATCAATAAAGGGTTTCCCGCGGTCGGTTTTTGGGGTCAGACCCCAATTAAAAATATGGATTTATTATCTAAAATTGTTTCTTTAACTAAACACCGGGGGTTTATTTTCCCTACTTCGGAAATTTACGGCGGTTTGCAATCTACTTATGATTTCGGCCCCTTGGGTGTGGAGCTAAAAAATAATATCAAAAAATTTTGGTGGCAGGAGATTGTTTATAAACATCCGGAAATTTTTGGTTTGGATTCGGCAATTCTCCTTCACCCTAAAGTTTGGCAAGCATCAGGCCATCTTAATCATTTTATTGATGAATTGGTAGAGTGTAAAAAATGCCATAGTCGGTTTAAGGCAGAAGATGTTAAAGAAAACAAATGTCCTCTTTGCCAAGGCGAAATGACTTCTCCTCGTCAATTTCGAGCGATGTTTGAAACATACCTTGGACCAATTCAAAGCAAAGAAAATATTGTTTATCTTCGGCCAGAAACAGCGCAGGGTATTTTTACTAATTTTAAAAACATTTATCAAACTCAAAGGGCAAAAATCCCTTTTGGTATTGCCCAAATCGGCAAAGCATTTCGCAATGAAATAACCGTGGGCAATTTTATTTTTCGTTTGCGGGAATTTGAACAGATGGAGCTGGAATATTTTGTTAAACCCGAAGAAGTCGATGCTTTTTTTCTAAAATGGAAAGAAGAAAGAATGACTTGGTATCTTAAAATGGGTATAAAAAAAGAAAATTTGCGATTTAGAGAACACGAAAAAAAAGAATTAGCGCATTATGCCAAAGCCACAGCTGATATTGAATATAAATTTCCCTGGGCATGGGCGGAAATAGAGGGGATAGCCCATCGCGCTGATTTTGATTTGAAAACCCATAGCCAATTTTCCGGGGAAGACCTTTCTTATTTAGATACGGAAACCAACCAAAGATATTTTCCCTATGTTATTGAACCCTCAGCAGGTTTGGAAAGAATATTTTTAGCCTTGCTTTGCGAACACTATCAAGAATTCCCCCATGGCCGACTTAAAGGACTTAAGGGTGGAACCCTTAAACAGCAAGAAGTAGAGCGGGTTTTAGCCCTGCCTTGGTTTTTGTCGCCCATTAAAGTGGCTGTTTTTCCTTTAATCAAAAAAGAGCCCTTAATAAAAATAGCTCAAGATATTTTTAATGAAATTATAAAATACTGGCCAGCGGTTTATGATGAAAAAGATTCTATTGGTCGTCGCTATCGCCGTGAAGATGAACGAGGGACACCCTTTGCCATAACGATTGATTTTGACACTTTGAAAGATAAAGCAGTAACTATCCGCAATCGCGACACTATGAAGCAAGAGAGGATTGACATAAAAGACATAAAAGAATACCTAAATAAAATTTTTAATTTTGAATTTTAAATCAATTTTGAATTTTGCGTTTTGTCTTGTCATTTTTGAAATTTCCCGTTTATTGTGTCGCAGGGACATTTGAGATATTTTTATGCTTACTCTTCAACAAGTAAAATCTAATCCTTATGTGCGAGAATACTTACATCAAACCGAGTTTGCTTTATCAGCTTTAGGTTTTACTGAACATGGCGAAAGGCATGCGGAAATAGTCAGTTCTCGCGCTCGTTATTTGGCTAAATCCCTAAACTTTTCCAAAAAAGAAGAGGAATTAGCCGCTATTGCCGGCTATGTTCATGATGTGGGTAATTTTTTAGGCCGCACCCAACATCATTATTGGAGTGCTCTATTAATTGGCCAGCTTTTTAAAGATGATTTTGCTCCTCAAGATTTAGCTCGTTTAATGCAAGCTATTTCTAATCATGATAAATTTGAAATGAAGTTTTCTAATAAAATATCAGCTGTTTT
>MWDC01000032.1 GCA_002070355.1 Parcubacteria group bacterium ADurb.Bin159
TTTTTTCGCCAACAAATTCAAGCTCAGTATCCTGAAGCAAGCATAGAAGCAGTGGAAGATTATAATATTTTTATTCCTGATGGAGTCGTCAGAGGCGCTTATTTCAAATTACAAAAAACTTGGGCTCTGCCTATTCGTACTTATATTAGTCAGGAAGAAATTGACCCCTTAAATGCAATAACGAATTCTCTTTATAAAATTGACAAAGGAGACGGGTTAGCCATTCAAATTGTCGCCCGCTCAGCCAAGGGGGCTTGGCATAAAAAGGGGCCGCATATTGCTCAAATTATGCAGCAAGGGAAAAAATTTAGCGAAGCTTTGTCTACAGTGGAGCAAAAAGGATTTTCTAAATTTCTAAAAGGCTTTTGGGAAGTACTAAAAACCAATAAAAAAGAAGAAGGAGCAAAAACCCCTTATCAGCTTTCTCCTATGGAACAAGACCTTATTAAAGCGATGGAAATGAAATCATCTAAAGCGGGATTTGATGTTAATATTCGTTTAGTATCTTCAGCTAAAACTTCGGAAAAAGCGGATTTTTATCTTAATAATCTCCTTAATAGTTTTTTAATATATAGCGGCTATGAATACGGCAATGGTTTTAAGGCAGTTAAAGTTGGTTCTTCCTCTAAATTTATTGAAGAATTTATTTACCGCCATTTTAATCCCTCTTATAGTTTTATTTTAAACACCGAAGAACTTGCTTCAATTTATCATTTTCCTACACCTACGTTAGAAACGCCCAATATTCGCTGGCTTGAGTTTCGCAAAGCTCCAGCTCCGATTAATATACCCCAAGAAGGTCTTATTTTAGGGGAAAATATTTATCGAGGAGAAAGCAAATTAATTCGCATAAAAAGAGACGATAGACGGCGCCATATTTATATGATTGGCCGAACAGGCACAGGAAAGTCTTATTTAATCACTAATATGGCTATTCAAGATATTGAAAACGGAGAAGGAATTTGTGTTATTGATCCTCATGGCGATTTAATAGAAGATATTTTAGAGCATGTGCCGGAGAAGAGAATAAAAGATGTGATTCTTTTTGATCCTTCAGACGTTGAACGCCCCCTCGGTTTTAATTTAATGGAATATGACCCAAAATATCCAGAGCAAAAGACTTTTGTCATTAACGAAATGATTAAAATTTTAGATAAGCTTTATGATTTAAAACAAACTGGTGGACCAATTTTTGAACAATATTTACGTCATGCTATGCTTTTAATTATGGAACATCCAGAAAGCGGAGCCACACTAATGGAAATATCCAGAGTTTTATCGGATGCTGATTTTCGCCATTATAAAATAGAACATTCTAAAAATAAAGTAGTTAATGATTTTTGGATAAAAGAAGCAGAAAAAGTAGGGGGAGAAGGAGCGCTTTCTAATGTTACTCCTTATGTTACTTCTAAATTAAATCAATTTATAGCTAATGATTTAATGCGTCCTATCATTGCTCAACAAAAAAGTTCTTTTAATGTTCGCCAATTAATGGACGAGCAAAAAATATTTTTAGTGAATTTGTGTAAAGGAAGAACAGGCGATTTGAACGCTTATCTTTTAGGCCTTATTATTGTTGGCAAAATTTTAATGGCTGCTTTATCTAGGTCTGATCAGCCACAAGAAGAAAGAAAAGATTTTTATCTTTATATTGATGAGTTCCAAAATTTTATTACCGATACTATTTCTACTATTTTGGCTGAAGCAAGAAAATATAAATTAAATCTTATTGTTGCTCATCAATATATTGGACAGTTAGTTCAAGGGCAGGATACAAGCATTCGTGACGCCGTTTTGGGCACAGTTGGAACATATCTTACTTTTAAAATCGGAGTTGAGGATGCTGAAGTTTTAGCTAAAGAATACGAACCAATTTTTACTGCTCACGATTTAGTTAATATTGAGAAATTTAATTGTTATGTCAAACTTTTAGTGGATAATCAATCTATCCGTCCTTTTAATATGAGAATATTACCTCGAAAAAGAGGAAATCCAGAAATAGTTAAGGCAATTAAGGAATATTCTCGTTTGACTTATGGCCGGCCGAGAGAAGAGATTGAGGCCGAAATTATGTCTCGTTCAGATTAAAAGGGGACAGTCCCCTTTTTCCGCTCTTCGCAAACCCGCATCAATAAAGGCTTATCTCACGGGAAAATCAAATTTGACACTTTTTTTACCAAAAGAGAAATTTTTCTAAAAAAGGACAGTTTTCATCTACCGGCGCAGTTTAATTTTTTATTATGGTGCTTTATCGCAAATATAGACCGCAAAATTTTGGTCAAGTTATTGGCCAAAATTTTATAATTCAAACACTTCAAGGAGAAATTAAATTTAATCGCCTTAGTCATGCTTATTTATTTGCTGGACCACGCGGTTTAGGAAAAACAACCGTGGCTCGTATTTTAGCTAAAGCCGTTAATTGTCCTAATCTTGATATAAAAAAAGAAATAGAGCCCTGTAATCAATGTTCAATATGTCAAGAAATTACTTCCGGAAGTTCTTTAAATTTAATTGAAATTGATGGCGCCTCTAATCGGGGAATAAATGAAATAAGAGAATTAAAAGAAAAAGTGCGCTTTCCTCCGCCTACAGGTAAGAAAAAAGTTTTTATTATTGATGAAGTTCATATGTTGACCACTGAAGCTTTTAATGCCTTACTTAAAACATTAGAGGAACCGCCGGAGTTCGCTATTTTTATTTTAGCTACCACTGAACCTCACCAGTTGCCAGAGACAATTATTTCTCGTTGCCAGCGTTTTGACTTTAAAAAAGTTAAAGCAGAAGAAATTATTAACCGGTTGAAGATGATTGTTAAAGAAGAAAAAAGAGAGGTGGATAATAAAGTTTTAGAGCAAATTGCTTTTCATTCCGAGGGTTGCGTAAGAGACGCAGAGAGTTTATTGGGGCAAATTTTATCTTTATCTGAAGGAAAAATAACTTTAGACGAGGCCTCTTTGGTTTTTCCTTCAGAAAATTTAGACCTGCTTATTGAGTTTAGCCATCTTATTTTAGAAAAGAAAACTTCTTTAGCTATTAAAAAAATTAATCAAATTATGGAAGAAGGGATAGACCTCGACCAATTTAGAGAAAATTTATTAGAATTTTTAAGAAAAATACTTTTATTAAAGCAAGGAGTTGATTTAAACAATTTTAATTGGTCAGATGCGGAAATGGCTAAAATTAAAAATTTAATTAAATCAGTTGAAATAAACGAAATAATTGAAATTATTGAAGAGTTTTTAAAAATACCAGATTTTTCTCGCTACAGTCCTGTCCCTCAGCTTCCTTTTGAACTTTGTCTTCTCAAATTAGGGGCAGCCCCTGCCTACCGTCAGGCAGACAACAGATAAGCAACAGATAGACATAATTTTGAATAGAATATAGAATTTAATTTTTTTATCATTTTACATTTTTATTGGAGCGGAATCTTTGAAGAAAATTTTGCCTTTTGATTTTTTTATTGCCGGGTCGTCTAATGGTAGGACAATGGACTCTGGCTCCATTAATCTTGGTTCGAATCCAAGCCCGGCAGCCAGTTTGTAAAGTTTGTGTTTCTTGTTGTTCTTATTACGCGAGAAAATTGAAGAAAAACCGCTTTTCGTAAATTTAATGAGGTAAAGAAAAAGACGTTGTTAATTATATTTTTTAAAATTATGTCGCTAAAAATTTACAACACTTTATCCAAAAAAAAAGAATTTTTTAAACCGCTTTCTTCTAAGAAAGTGCGTCTTTTTGTTTGTGGGCCCACAGTTTATAATTTTTCTCACATAGGTCATGCCCGAACTTATATTGTTTTTGATTCTTTTGTCAAATATCTTAGGCAAAACAATTATCAAGTTTTTTATTTACAAAATATTACTAATGTTGATGATAAAATTTTAAATCAAGCAAAAAAAGAAAAAATTTCTTGGGAAAAATTGGCCTTAAAATTTGAAAAAGAATATTTTAAAGATATGGAAAATTTAAAAGTAGACAGCGTAACCAAATATGCCCGCGCTACTGATTATATAAAAGAGATTATTTCTCAAATTGAAAGATTGATGGCTAAAGGTTATGCTTACGAGACAAGAGACGGAATTTATTATGATATTTCTAAATTTAAAAATTA
>MWDC01000033.1 GCA_002070355.1 Parcubacteria group bacterium ADurb.Bin159
AGAAAAATCTCCGGGTAAATTAAGATTAAGCGGAGCATTAATGGTGATTTGTTCATTACTCACTAATAATTTATTATTTACATCCAAAAGGGCCAAAGGACTGGTTGTGCCAATACCTACTCTGCCGTTAGTATCAATGGTTAATCGATTAGCATCATTAGTCCGGAAAATAATGGGCTTATGAGTAGCGCCTGTTCCGGCTATTTCCGTAGAAATATAATTAGCAGTAAGAGAACCACGGGGATAACTCGGCTGGATTGTTAATCCTGACCAATCAGAAACATTATCTCTAATATTTACATTGCCCACCACCTCTAATTTTTGAGTGAACGAACTTGTGCCAATACCAATATTGTCCCAAGTGTATTGGAAAGAAGGACTGGCTTGCAGTCCTTGATTTAAGGGTGGGGGAACATTGCCATTAGGCGCAGGCTGGCTGGGCTCAGTCCAATAAGCGAAAGTTAAAAGAGGAAAAAATAAAAAGAAAACGAGAGAGATGAAAAAAATTTTTTTGGCCATAAGAAAAAAAAATAAAAAATAATTAAATATTTTTGACTTAAGGGTGGAACCCTTAAACGTCGCTCTACTACAGGTGACTTAAGGGTGGAACCCTTAAACGTCACCCACCCTTACTTAGCTAAAGTTTGAAATAATTTTTGAGTATAGAGAGGATATTTTTTTAATTTTTGATTAAATAATTTTTTATTTATTTTTGAGAGATCCAAACTTTTAAGAGGAAAATGTCTTTTTTTAAGGCTAATTAAATACAATTCGTCTAATAAGGCTTTTTCTTTTTCGGCTATCAAAAAATTATCTTGAATGCGATAACCAAAATAAAGATTCGGATTAATATGAGAATATTCTAAAACTTGAAAGGGCAATTGCAATTCCCTTGTTTTTTTAGTGGTTATTAAAGTAATAGTCGCCGGGACTTGCTCTATAATACCATAACTATAAAGCGCATACTCTAAAGATATGTAGCTTGGCCTTAAAATCTCGCAGGCAAATTGTTCCCAATCAACATCTGTGCCGCTTATAGCATAATAACCTTTCATCAAGCGATTTAGTTTATCTTGCCTGACCAATCGATGTAAAACTACCTTTAAATTATCTTTTTTACCTGAATAAAGTTTGGCTATATCAGCGAAAGATAAATAAGTTTTGGGAATCATTTTTAATTTTTCCAAAAGCAAAGAAGGACTCATATTATTTGGTCAATTAAAAGCCATTTATCTCGGGGGAGGAATCTTTGTAATTCCCGCTTAAATTCTTTTTTTTCAAAAGGAAATTTTGTCGGGGGATTCCATGTTTCTTTTAAATATTTGGTAATGTAATAAAGGTCAAACCAATCGCGAGGTTCATTTCTTTTTTTAATGGCCTCTTGCTTCATTTTTTTTAAAGATTCAATGGTAATGGTGGGGACAATGGGCTTTAAATGAGAGCAAACCGAAGACAAGGGGATAAATTCGTAGGAAATCCCATTTTTTCTTTTGGCTATTTCTATTTTTATGTTAAGGGGGTGCTTTGAAAAGGGATATTTTGCATTTAGTAAGGCAAATAATGTGTTTCTTTTGTCTTTGATATCTTTTAAGCTAATCTCATTATGTTCTTTAAGAAAAATTTTTATTGCGTCTTTTAATTCTTTAATATATATTTTTTTTAACATTAAAAAATCCAGATCCTCGGAAAATCTGGGCGAACCAAAGGCGAGCCTTAAAGCTGTACCGCCATAAAAGATAAATTTAGTGGATATTTTATTTTGAGACAAAACACTTAAAATTTCTATTTCTATATTTTCTCGAATAACATTAATTGGGGCTATTTTTATTTTCTTACTCAAAAGTTGAATATTATATTGGTCCATAAAAATTAACAAAAATGTTAATCATCTTTCTTTAGGATAGCAATTTTTAAAAAATTTAAAAGGGGACAATTTAAAAGGGGACAGCGCCCTTTTTATGGGGCGCTATCCCTTTATTTGTAAAATCTATGTTAGCGGGTAACATGCATTACCCCTGCTTCTCCTCGGGCTTGATGGCCAGGAACATCACAGTAAAAACTATAATCTCCAGTTTGACTAGGGGCAACAAAAGAAATGCCTCTTGTCTCTCCATTAGCCACACCTACTGCCACGTTGGATAAAGAAGGGTCATTAAATTTAAACACATGAGTAGCATCAACACCAGTAATTGCCAAAGAAACCGGCTTACCAGCTTTGACGGAAAATTCATTAGGTTCAAAACCAGTGGTAGTGGCTCTAATTTTAATTACCTCTGCAGGGATTTGCTCTTCAACTAAAGGAGGAGTTTGATTGATATTTTCCGGATTGAATTCACCCAAAGGAGCTTCAATCATTTCCGGTTCAGTCACTGTTTCACCTTCAGGAGCAGGAACAATTTCGCCTTCTGCAGGAGCAGGAATAACTTCGCCGCCCTCAGGAGCAGGTACAATTTCTTCTTGACCTGGAACTTCGCTAGGCACTTCTCCCGGCTTTGTCTTTGGCGTGGCTAGAGAACTGATCAAAAGAATAAGCAGAAGAACAACAACTACAACAATTAAAATGTAAATTCCTTTTTTGTTCATAAACCTCAGTAATAAATTATATAAAAAGACCTTTAATGATAAATTAAAAATTAAATAATTGTTAAGGAATAATAATCATTTTTACATATATTAATTATATTATATTTTAAATAAAATTTATCGTCAAGGGGATTAATTTTTGTAAATTAAAAGAGTGAATTCTCCGTGAAGCAGAGATTTGTCTTTTTCAAATTTTTCTAAAAGAAATTGAGGTGTGCCCTGGAAAATTCCTTCATGGATTTTAGTTAGTTCGTGAAAAATTATTATTTGAATATTTTTTATTTCAGACAATTCTTTAAGAGTTTTCAAGAGACGATAAGGAGATTCAAAAATAACAATAGGAAAATTAAAAGATTTAAATTGATTAAAAAATTTTTTTCTTGCTTTTTTGTGCGGGGGGAAGCCCAAAAAAACAAAAGAGGAAATGGAAATGCCGGCGCAAGATAAGGCAGCAGTTAAAGCCGAAGGCCCGGGAATAGGACTTATTGATTGAGCCCCCAAAGTTTCAAAAACTTTTTTTACTAATTTCGCTCCGGGGTCGGAAATAGCCGGCGTGCCAGAATCTGTAACTAAAGCCAAATTTTTATTTTGAGATAAAAGTTCTAAAATTTGTTTTATCTTATTTGATGAAGAATGCTCGTGGAAGGAAATAAGAGGGGTAGATATTTTATAAAAATTTAAAAGTTTTTTTGTTCGGCGAGTGTCTTCGGCTAAAATAAAATCAACTTTTTTCAAAGTTTCCAAAGCGCGCAAAGTAATATCTTCTAAATTGCCAATAGGAGTAGAAACAAGATAAAGCATAAAATATTTATGTGGGGACAGTCCCCTTTTTAAGGCCTTCAAAAACCCTTTATTTCTCTATATTTTCAGGCATTTTTTCAAATTTGCCGTTATTTACGGCAAGTTTTTATACAATAGAAATAACAATGAAATAACTAACAAAAAAATAATTTGCGTTTTTT
>MWDC01000034.1 GCA_002070355.1 Parcubacteria group bacterium ADurb.Bin159
TTTTAAATTAAGCAATTCTTCGCATTTTTTAATGATTTCCCGGTTAGCTCCTCGGGCAAAAGATTTTTCTTTGAAACGATTTAAAACATTTTCTGGGGTCAAGTCATTTATTTTTTTTGAGGGTAATACTAAGGTGGAGGCAACAATTAGCCCGGATAAGGGGTCGCTAGTAAAAAGAGATTTTTCCATTAATGTTTTGGGCTTTATATTATGGGCTTCGTTATGAACTTTTACCGCTTGGCAAATGTCCTCTTCTAATCCAAAATTTTCAAGCATTTTAGCTCCTACTAATGAATGCTGTGATAAATCATTTTTTACTTGTTCATAATCAATATCATGCAAAAGTCCGGCTAACGCCCATTTTTCCTCATCTTCATGAAAATATAAAGCCAATTCCTTCATTATGGCTTCTACTGCCAAAGAATGTTTGATTAAATTTTGATTGAAAAGATTTTCTTTTAAAATTTTGAGCGCTTCTTCTCTGGTCATAATTTTGAATATAGTATAAGATTTGTTTCTTGTCAATACTTTCTTTTTTGCTATACTCATAATGAGCAATCATTGATTGTCGTCTCTGTTGATATAATATTAATAGCAAAAGATATGAAATATCTGGATGAATTAAAAGAAATGAATTTACCTTCTCATCGCTATGCTATTTATGGGAGCGGGCCCCTGGCTATTAGAGGAATAAGAGAGAATCACGATATAGATATTGTCGTTGATGATGCTTTATACGAAGAACTAATTAAAAAATATCCTGAGGATAACAACAAAAAGGAGATTAAATATAAAAATATAGAAATTTTTTGCTCTTCGGAATCTTTGATAGACGATCCTGAGAAAGCTATTGCCCAAGCTGAAATGATCGATGGTTTTAAGTTTATTCGTTTAAACGAACTGATAAAATGGAAAAAGAAATTTGGTCGCCCTAAGGATTTGAAAGATATAAAATTAATTAAAAGTTATTTAAAGAAACAAAAAAATTAACATATGAAACAAAGAGTTCTTTCAGGAATAAAGCCCACAGGGGGCTTGCATATTGGCAATTATTTCGGCGCAATGAAGCAATTTGTTGATTTGCAGGACGAATATGAATGTTTTATTTTTATTGCCGATTACCACGCTTTTAATCAAATTTATAATCCCCGCCTTCTCTCTTGCTATACTTTTGAAACAATTAAGGCCTATTTAGCCGTAGGACTTAATCCTAAAAAGGTTATTTTATTCAAACAATCAGATATCCCGCCGGTTACGGAGTTAACTTGGATTTTCAATTGTCTTGTTCCTATGGGGCTCTTGAAAACCGCTCATGCCTATAAAGATGCCGTAGCCAAAAAACAATCGGTTAATATGGGTTTATTTTGTTATCCTGTTTTAATGGCAGCGGATATTTTAATTTACAAATCTCATCTTGTCCCAGTGGGGCAAGATCAGTCGCAACATATAGAAATGGCTAGAGAAATAGCCAAAAAATTTAATCATCTTTTTGGCAAAACATTTATTATCCCCCAGCCTTTGATTAAAAAAGAAGTGGCTATAGTCAAGGGTTTAGATGGGAGAAAAATGAGTAAAAGTTATAATAATACCATCGAGCTATTTGAATCAGAAGAAACAACAAGAAAAAAAGTGATGTCTATGGTAACTGATTCCCGACCGCCGGAAGAGCCTAAAGACCCGGAAACTTGCAATATCTTTGCCTTACATAAATTATTTAGCCAAAAAGAATTGCCTAAAATTGCCAAAAGATACAGAGAAGGAAAAATTTCTTATCGAGAATCAAAAGAGATTTTAGCTAAAAATATTAACGATTTTTTGCGGCCTATCAGAAAGAAAAAGCAAGAATTAGATAAAAATCCTGATTATATAAAAAAAGTTTTAAATAAAGGGAAAGAAAAAGCATTAGCAGTGGCGAATCAAACCCTTGAAGAGGTAAAAAAGAAAATAGGAGTAGAATAAGGAGGAGTGTGGCGAATGGTAAGCCAGCGGTTTGCTAAACCGTAGCCGTGTAAAAAGCGGCTTGCGGGTTCGACTCCCGCCTCCTCCGCCAGTTTTAAAATAAAAAAAGTTGTATTATAAAAATTATTTTGGATTGGATTTGACTTAATAACAATTTAAAGTTTGTTTTAGAGAATAAAACTCGAAGCATTGATAACCCTAAAACAAAAGAAAAAATAATTAATAAAAATTTTAGGAAAACATAGCGAGAATTAATTTTTTTGTAGAGCAAATGGCAAATATCAGTAGTGAGGTTATAAGAACAATTAATTGGCCAGAAAAAATCCAAAATATAATTAGTTATCTCTTGAAAGGGCTTTAGAGTTTTTAGATTTAACAGGTATAGATAAAAAATCATCGCTTGTGGCGATGGAAAAAATTTTTAAGATAAAAAAAATAAAAATATATTAATCGGCTTATTTATTAGCCGATTTTTTTATGAATTTAGTAGTATATTTTTTTGACAAGTGAAATATAATCCAGCTAATAGCTATGCCTATAATCATTCCCCCCAAAATATCAGAAGGATAATGTACCCCAGCGGCAATTCGGCTAAGAGAAATAACTATTGCTGCTATAAAAAATCCTATTCCCCACTTTTTATTAAATAAATAAACAATCATTGCCAAGGCAAAAGAAAAGGTAGCGTGTCTTGAGGGAAAAGAATAACTATTTTCCGTAATAAGATTTTGGCAGGGAAGAGCAAGAAATGGTCTAGGCCGGTGATAGAAATAACGGATTATTCCAGTAATAACTAAATTAGCCGCCAGTATTAAAATAGTGGTAATTAAAATATAAATTTTTTCTTTTTTGGGGATTGGAGATAGAATAAGAAAGAGAATAAAAAATCCTATTAAAAAATACGGAAAATACTCGGCAAAAAAAATAATTATAGCATCAAGATTAATTGATTTTCCAGCTAAATTATTGAAAAAGAAAAATAAATTTGTTTCTAAATTCATAATTTAATCATAACAAATTTTTATTTTTAATAAAGAGCTTGTTTCCGGCGAATTTTTGCTATTCTTTAAAAAGTTTTAATTAATTATGGGCTGATTCAAAAAATTTATTTTATCCTTGGCAGTATTTTTAACCGGCGCTTGCGTTTTAATTATTGAAGTGGTAGATACGAGAATTTTGGCGCTTTATTATGGCAATACAATTTTTATTGTTTCTAGTATAACGGGAGTAGTACTTGTTACTTTAAGCATTGGTTATTATTTTGGAGGAAAATTCGCTGATAAACACCCTACAGAAAAAGTTTTTTATTTGATAATTTTACTCCTGTAGAATTTTTAACTTCTCGGATTCTTAAAAAATATAAA
>MWDC01000035.1 GCA_002070355.1 Parcubacteria group bacterium ADurb.Bin159
TCTATTAAAAAAATAATTTTTCCGCCGTCAACAGAATTGCGGGCGAGCCGGTCGGGGTGCCAAGCTAAAATTCCGTCCGCTTCGCCTTTCTCTATTTTATCCAACATATTATTGAAAATCGGTCGCCCCGGCTCTTTGGCAGTTTGTGATTCGCGGAAAGTATCAACAATAGTCAGATTTTCTTTTTCCGCTAATTCCCGCAATTCTGTTTCTTGCGCTTCTAATGATAAAACTTGCCTGTCATCTTCATCGGTTGATTTTCTAATGTAGAGAAAGTATTTGTCCATAGTTTTGAAAAATTATTTTTTAATAATATCGCTTTTGGGCAATCCCGACATCCGTCGGGATAATTATCGCTTTGCAACTCGCCTTTAGGGGCGAGAAAAAAAGATTGGCTGTTTCGCTTTCGCGAAACCTCAAGTGAACTTGAGCGAACCGAATTTTGCGGGAACGGGAATTGATTTTTGAGCCACGCGGAGCGTGGCAAATCCTTTCAAAATCAGGCCTTAGCGCCCGCAGGGCGCGTGCCGAGGCGCTTTGCGCCGAGGCAACAAACGCCGAACATACAATTTGGCTCCGTATTCTGAACGAAATCCGAACTTTTTTCAAAAAAAATCCAAGTTCTGAATTTTAAAGAATTTTTAAAGCTCGGGCGGGCAAAAAGGAAGGGGGTCTGGGGGAAGGAATTTTTGCCCGCCCTCGCTTTCCGCCGCCGCCGAATTTCGTATTTTGCGTTGCAAAATGCGCCATTATTATGTAAAGATCTCTTAATATATCATAACCTATTTTGGGATATTCCACAATAGGTTATATACTGACAATATAAATATGAGCAAGTCAATTTATTCAAAAGATTATAAAGAAACTATTGAAAAGCTTAAAAAAGCTAGGTTTGAGGTTGGCTTGAAACAGGAAGATGTTGCAAAAAAATTAAAAAAACCTCAGTCGTATATATCAAAAATCGAAAGAGGCGAACGTAGGATTGATATAACAGAGTTAAAAGAGTTATCAAAAATATACAAAAAAGATATAAATTATTTTATTTAAAAAAACATGACATCCGATAAAGAAATAGAAAAAATAACCC
Organism: Parcubacteria group bacterium ADurb.Bin159; assembly: GCA_002070355.1. Classification (NCBI taxonomy): domain Bacteria; species Parcubacteria group bacterium ADurb.Bin159. The sequence goes on from MWDC01000035.1 coordinate 1,088, forward strand.
AAGAGCTAGAAATTATTTTTACTTCTTTTATCAAAAGAGTTTCTTTTTTTGAAGTATTGAAAAAAGAGTATATTCCTGAAGGACTAAAACCTCATACCAGATCAATCTGTTGGCTTGCAGAGCAGGTAATACTTCAGAATGTCAAAAAGTTTAGTTCTGATTTAGGTATATCTGATTTTGAATATCCAGAATCAGATCTTTCTCCTTGGGATGTAAAATTTAAAGTTAACAATTCTATTTCTAAAAAAGATATTTTTATAAACATAAAGGTTTCTGATAGCTCAAAACCTATACGAAAAAACGACATAGCCTCGGTTAAGTCTTTGTTGAATTTTTACAGACAAAATAATGACCCTTTGATTTATTTTGTTGTTTTAAAGTTAAAATTTGATAATAATTTGATACATTTTGTTGAGCCTGTAACCGTTAGATATTATCCTTGGGTTAAAGATTTTGTGGTAAATCCTCGTAACGAACATTTACAGTCTTTTTATGAAATAGATATTGAGAAAAGAACGACAGCGGAATTTTTAAAAATTTTAAAGTCTAAAGCTAAAGAAAAAGGCTTAAAGATTTAAAGCTCCTCATAAAAATTATTGCAAAAATATTCTATTTCGTTTATTGTATTTTTTGATAGTTTAAAAATTTTATAAAATTTTTCATCTAATTTATTCTGTTGAGTTGTGTAATCATAATCAGCAGTTTTTTTTATTTTTTCTACAATATTTTTTACTACTGTGGCAATTTTTTGTTTTTCTTTTATGCTTGGCTCTAAATAGGGTAATTGCCTTAAATAATTTGCCGAAATATTATTTGTCCTTATTAGAACTTTTCTAGCAAAATACCAAGTTAATTTTGAATTTAGAAGTCCAAGTGTATAGAACAATGTATCATCGTCTTTAAAGAAAAAATTTGCGTTAACTCCAAAGAGACAATTTTTAGGCATATAAGAAGCGGAAAATCTAACTCCTACAGATGAGCAAGATATGCCCTCTTTAAAGAAAAATTTTTCATTTCTAATAAGGTAATTTTTTATTTTAGAGGAGTGTTTTTTGTAATCTTTTTCTATATAATATTCCGGATTATACCAGTATGCTTGCCTAGCGCCATTTTTATAATATGGTACCCAGTCTGAATTATTTTCTACTTCAATTCTATTTTTTAAAAACACTTTATCTTTTCCCGTTGAAATCCCTGTGCCTCCTTCAACAATATCACCAAGTCTTAATTTTGTGTTTAAGTAAATGTTTCTAATTTGATCAGGAAGTCCTATTAAAAAAGTGCTATTTGGGTATTTATAAAATTCTTTTTGATAAACATTTTCTATTCTTTTAGGGTTTGCGTATTCGTCTTCGCTCTTAACGCGATCTATTAATTTTACTTTATTGTTTCCATTTTCTATACGGAATATAGCCTCTGTATCATCTTTCTTTTTTAATGTAATAATGCATGTTCTAACATCCGCCGACCGACCATGAAATAATTTCCATGGCGCAAGTAATAATTCTTTTATTTCAGAATTTTGAAGCAGAAAAAGTCTAAATTTTTTATAATAATTATTTGTTAAAAATGAATCTGATAATATCATTGAAAAAATTCCACCTGGCTTTAATGATTTTATGGCTTGATAAGAAATCATGCTATAAGTATTTTTTGCATCAATCTCTTTAAATAATTTTTTTAATCTTTCTCTATTGTCTCTTACAAAATGCGATTCATCTCCATTATAAGGAGGATTACCTACTATAAAATCAAATTTTTCTTTAAAAGGATTCGTTGCGTCAAAAATTTCAATATTTGGATATTCTTTTTTTAAAAAATTTACTTTTTCTTTGTCTATATCAAAGCCATATAAATCATTTTTATCTACGCCTGCCTGATGTAGTGCGCGAATAAACACACCATCGCCGACTGCTGGATCTAATATCTTTTTTCCTTTTTTGTAGTGTGGAAGTATTTTATTGCAGATATACTCAACTGTTTTTAATGGAGTTTCATAAAATCCATTAACCCTATCTTTTCCTAATTGTTCTTGTGTAAAAATTTTTGGCATAGTTTTGTGTACTTATTTGTATACATTTTAGTATACTATTTTTATACTTTTTATACAAATTTATTTATTATGGCGCGCCAGTTTTCAACTGGCACGAAATTCGGCGGCGGCGGAAAGCGAGGGCGGGCAAAAATTCCTTCCCCCCAACCC
>MWDC01000036.1 GCA_002070355.1 Parcubacteria group bacterium ADurb.Bin159
GTCTTAGAAATTTCTTCTTTTCAATTAGAATTATTAAACCGGATCAAACCAAAAATTGCTATTATTACTAATCTATTTACTGACCACTTAAACCGTTATGGAACAATGAAACAATACGCCAAAACAAAAGCCAGAATATTTAAAAATCAAGATAAAAATGATTATTTAATTTTAAATTACGATAATCAGTGGACAAAATACTTTTTATCTCTCAAGCCAAAAAGTAAAATTTATTTTATTTCTCATCAGCCTTTACCATTAAACAAAAATGGAATTTTTTTCAAAAACAACAAGTTGTATTTTCAAGAAAATAAAAAAATAATTGGTGATTTTTCAATCAAAGATTTTTTCGAAAAGCAAGGCCGGCATAATTTAGAAAATTTTATGTTTGCCGCTCTGGCAGGTAATATTTTTGGCTTGTCTTTAAAGCAAATAGAAAAAGGCGTAGAGATGCTGCCCCAGATCAAATTTCGACAAGAAATTGTCTATAGAAATAAAAATCTGATGATTATTAACGATAGCGCTGCTACTTCTCCTGAGGCCACGCAAGCCGCCTTGGAAAGATTTAAAAAAGAAAATCTTTATTTAATTACTGGTGGAACTGACAAAAATTTAAAATTCAATAATTTAGCTAAAAAAATTAACCAATATCTTCCGACTAAACATTTGATTTTATTAGAGGGCTCAGCCACAGAAAAATTAATTAAAGAATTAAAAAAAGAAAATTATTCTAAAAAATATTTTCTTTTGAACTCGCTAGAAGGATGCTTAAAACAAACTCTTAGTTTAATTTCCCGGCATAAAAAAACAGTTATTTTATTTTCACCCGCTTCTGCCAGTTTTGAAAAATTTCAAAACGAGTTTGACCGAGGAGAAAAATTTAATCAATTAATAATAAAATATTTCTTTTAAATTGATTATTATTTAACATTACGATAAAATTAGAAAAAATTAATTTAAAGAAATATTTATTTAAATGGCAATGGATTTAAAATTATTATATTTTTTAAACAGTTTTGTAGGGAAATCAAAATTTATTGACGCGCTTATTATTTTTTTTGGGCAGTATTTTTCTTATCTTCTTATTATCATTTTTTGTCTATTTCTTTATTTTTTAAAGCGTGATCAAAAAACGAAATTGTCTTCTTTTATAATCACCATTGTTTCAGCCCTTGTATTAAGTTCTGCTTTAACCTATTTAATTCGATTTTTGTATCATCGGCCTCGACCCTTTGTTGCCCTTTCTATTAAAAACCTTTTAGTAGAAACCTCTTATTCCTTTCCTTCTCATCACGCTACTTTTTTCTTTACAATGGCGACAGTGATTTATTTATATAATAAGAATTGGGGGAAAGGATTTTTTATTGCTGCTTTAATTATCTGCCTTAGCCGCGTTGTTGCCGGTATCCATTATCCTTCTGATATTCTTGGGGGGATGATCATTGGTGTTTTAGTGGGATACTCAACATCCTGTTTAATAAAAAAACTTTCTCTTTAAATTCTGCCTAAGTTCAAACCCATAATAGAAAATGGAAAATGGAAATTTTACCAGTTATTAGTTGTCATTGTCATTGTTATTGTTATTGTTAATTATCAGTTGTTAGTTAACTCGTTAATTCGTTAACCCGTTAACTAAATAATAATACCCAAATATTGATTGATAATTGAAAATTGATATCTGCTAATGTTTTAATTATTTATGGTATACTATCATAATGATGGTGCGCCAAGTCTTTGAATCTAAGAAAAAATAAAGATATGAAATTCTTTTTTACTATTTTTATTATTATTTTTCTTGTTTTATTTTGTCTTTTTAATGGTCTGGCTTTTGGAGATCTTGTTGAATATAAAGCGAGCTCTTTTTACAATGCTTTGTCAAAAGAAATTTCTACACCGCCAGAATTAACCCTTACTCCTTTAAACGAAGAGGAAACAGAAAAAAATGATTTAGAAAACCCCAAAACCAAAAAAGAAGAAATTCTCGCTTATCTTAGTGAAGAAGAAATAAAAAACAAAGAAAATCTTCAGCTCTTAATTTTACCTAAGTTTAAAATCAAAGCGCCAATAAAAAAGGTTGATCAATTCAACGAAAGTTTAATCTACCAAAAACTAAAAGAAGGAGTAGTGCTTTTCCCTGGAACTGCTGAACCGGGTAAAGGTTATTCAATAATTATTGGCCACTCTTCTCAGTATCCTTGGCAGGAAGGCAATTATAAATCAGTGTTTTCTTTATTAAATGAGTTGTCTCAAGAAGATGAAATTTATGTTCTTTGGCAAGGAAAAATTTTAATTTATAAAGTTGAAGAGAAAAAAATATTTTTGCCTTTTCATAAAGGCGGACAAACAACTGAAGAAATCTTTCCTATTGAAAATAAACCAATTTTAATTCTTCAAAGTTGTTGGCCAGCCGGGGTAGATCAAAAAAGAGTAGCCATAAAAACGCTTCTGGCTTCAGAAATTGATTTATGATATTTATAAAATAAGATGAAAATCAATGGTTTTTATGGAGAAGAAATAGCCACTCAGTATTTAAAGGAAAAAGGCTATCAAATTTTAGAAAGAAATTTTCGAAAAAAATGGGGCGAGATTGATATTGTTTGTTATGATAAGAAACATAAAGAATTAGTCTTTATAGAAGTAAAAACCAGTAATCCTGCTTCTCAAATTTTTCCAGAAGAAAGGTTGACTTCTTCAAAAATTAAACGGTTAAAAAAAGCCATTTTAAGCTATTTATCTTCATTAAATCAAGAAGAAATAAAATGGCGCTTTGACTTTATCAGTATTTATTTAGATCCTAAGAACTTATCAAATCCTCAAATAAAACATTATCAAAATCAAGAATTGGAATATTAAAAGTTGACAAATGTTGTATTTATGATAGGATAAAATCAGTTCCTTAAAATTTTCAAATCTTTGAAAATATTTTGGCTTTTTTGCTAAAAAAAGACAATAAACTGACTATTTTGTCAAGAGGCAAAAGAGAATTTTACGTCTTTCTGGGTTTAATAGCAAAGAGGCAATATTGAAATGTTTCACGTGAAACATTTCAA
>MWDC01000037.1 GCA_002070355.1 Parcubacteria group bacterium ADurb.Bin159
TGAAATAACTAACAAAAAAATAATTTGCGTTTTTTCTTAAAGTGTGCCGTTATTTACGGCAACTTTCAAATTTCGGGAGATAAGCCTTTATTGATGCGGGTTTGCCGAGGTCGATTTTTGGGGACTGTCCCCAATATAATGACAGAGGGGCCAGCGATTGCAAGCGTAAAATTCCTGTTTTCGTTTATTCATTTTTTTAACAATTTCTCCTTTTCCGCATTTGGGACATTTGCCGTAAGTTTCAAGGGAACGGGAATAACGGCATTTAGGGAAATTAGAACAAGCAATGAATTCGCCAAAACGGCCAGTTTTAATAGCCAATTTTGCTCCGCACTCCGGACAATCTTCTTCAAGAGGGATAGGTTTTTTCTTAAAACTCGGCACATTCTTCCTCTCTCTTTCTAATATTTCTTTAAAAGGAAAATAAAAATCTTTAAGCACATTTTCGTATTTTTCTTTTCCTTCAGCAATTTTATCTAAATCACTTTCTAATTTTGCCGTGAAAGAATAATCAACAATATTAGGAAAGTGATTGATTAAAATTAGATTAACTTTTTTTCCAATTTCCTGAGGTTTTAAATATCCGTTTTCTCTTTTTACGTAATTTCTCTCTTCCAATGTTTTAATAATGGGAACATAAGTTGAAGGCCTGCCTATTTGGAGCTGAGTTAATTTTTTTATTAAAGAGGCGTCGTTATATCTTGCCGGTGGTTCAGTAAAATGCTGACTAGGCGTTATTTTTTTTACCGACAAATTTTCACCTTCATTAAGTTTGGGGAAAAAAGAATTTTTTTGTTTTTCTTCATAAAGAGCTAAATAGCCAGGGAAAACAACGGTTTGCTTTTGACTTCTAAAAAGATAGTGCTTTTTTCCTGAAATTTCTAAATTTATTTTAGTGATATTAATTTTTGCCGGGCTCATTAAAGAGGCAAGCGCTCTTTTAAAGATAAGCTCATAAAGCGCAAATTCGTCTTTCTTTAAATAAGGTTTTACTTTTTCTGGAGTATAATCTAAATCAGTTGGTCTAATCCCTTCATGCGCTTCTTGGGCTAAAGTTGATTTTGTCTTATAAATTTTTGGTTCAAAATACTCTTCGCCAAATTCTTTTTTTATGTATTTTCCGGCGTTTTCCACAAATATTTGGGAAAGAGCAGGGGAATCAGTACGCAAATAAGTGATAAGCCCGAAAGATTTTTTATTTTTCAAAGGCAATCCTTCATAAAGCCGTTGAGCGATAGCCATTGTCCGTTTAGCAGTAAAACCTAATTTTCGATTAGCTTCGATTTGCAGGCTAGAAGTGATAAATGGAGCCGGCGGTTTTAATCGGTTAATTTTTTCTTCTATTTTTTTTATTTTTAATGGGCGATTTTTAATATCCTCAATTATCTCTTTTATATCTTTTTCAGATAAATTTTTAGAAATTGGTATATTATTAATTTTTTTAAGTTCAGCTTCAAAAGCAGGGTTAGTGTCAAAAAGAACAGAAAGCGTCCAATATTCTTGAGGTTTAAATTTTTCTCTTTCTTCTTCTCTCTCCACAATTAAACGGAGAGCAGGGGATTGAACTCGGCCAGCTGAAAGGCGAGAAGCTACTTTTTCCCATAGCAGGGGAGATAATTCATAGCCGACTAAACGATCAAGCCCCCTTCTTGCTTGTTGAGCAAAAACTAAATTAAGGTCAATTTCTCTGGGGTGTTTTAGGGATTCTTTAACTGCTTGGGGAGTGACTTCATGAAAAGCAATGCGAGAAAAAAAATTTTCTTTTTTATCTTTTCCTAAAACTTGTTTTAAATGCCAAGCAATAGCTTCCCCTTCCCTATCTTCATCAGCAGCTAAAATAACCTTTTCTGCTTTTTCGCATTTCTTTTTTAATTGATTGACCAATTTTCTTTTTTTTGTGGGGATAACATATTGCGGCTTAAAATTATCTTCTATATCAAGCCCCAATTTTCCTTTAGGCAAATCACGAATATGCCCTTGGCAAGAGACAACTTCAAACTCATCTTCTAAAAATTGACTGATAGTTGTTGCTTTGGTGGGACTTTCAGTAATAACAATTTTCATAGGTCAAAGTATAAACATTTTTTTTAAAATTGCAATACTTGACAAAAAAAAGAGTATTTGTTAAAATAGAAAACAATTTATTATGAGCGAAGAAAATAAAATTTTAGAAGAAAATAAAATTTTGGCTCAAAAAATAGAAGAACTCAATAAAAAATGTGATGAGTATTTAAGCGGTTGGAAGAGAGCTAAGGCAGATTATTTAAATTTAGAAAAGGAAATGAGCCGCGCTAAAGAGGAATGGATAAAATTTTCTAATTGGGATTTTATTTCAGAATTGATTTCTGTTTTAGACAGTTTTGATAAAGCCATTTCTCATATTCCCTCTGAAGATTCGTCTAATCCTTGGGTAAAAGGTTTGATTAATATTAAAAATCAATTTGAAAATATCTTAAAAAATCAGGGTTTAGAAAAAATTAAAACTTTAGGTGAAAAATTCAATCCTGATTATCATGAAGTTATTAAAAAGAAAGGGGAGGGAGAAAAAATTGTAGAAGAAGTTCAATCTGGTTATTTATATCAAGGCAGATTGCTTCGTCCAGCAAAAGTTGTTATTGGATAGGGGACAGTCCCCTTTTTCCGACCTTTGCAAACCCGCATCAATAAAGGCCTATCTCGCGAGAAAATCAAATTTGACACTTTTTTTACCAAAAGAGAAATTTTCTAAAAAGGAACAGTTTTGCCTGTTAATAAGCAGGCAACAAGTACGATTTTAAATAAAAAAGAGAATATAGAATTTAGAATATAGAATACAAAATTTTAATTTTATT
>MWDC01000038.1 GCA_002070355.1 Parcubacteria group bacterium ADurb.Bin159
AGGTATTATTGGTGTTATTTTCGGTTGGATTGTTTCCTTGGGGATTAATAAATTTGCTAATATTACTACCAGTGTCTCTACGGAATCTATTATTTTAGCTGTGGGCGTTTCTGCTTTAGTGGGGATTGTTTTTGGTTATTATCCGGCGCGTCGCGCTGCCCGGCTTAACCCTATAGAAGCCCTAAGATATGAATAATAGGAAATACACCTTGACAATAAATATAGTTTTGATATTTTATAAATAATTAACGAATAAATTTACAAGAATGATAATATATTTTTTAAATTATTAATTTATTTTATGGAACAAAATGGGGCTCATAAAAAAAATTTAACTTCTTTCGGTTTGATTCTTGGTTTAAGTTTGATTTTAAGCGCGATGATTAGCGGCTTTGTTTTTTATAAAACACGTCTATCAGTTGATACCTTAGAGATAACTGGGTCAGCTAAAAAAGTGATTATTTCCGATGTAGTGAAATGGAAAAGTAATCTTTCTCGTAATGTGGCTGTTAATGAATTAAGCGCTGGTTATGCCCAAATATCTAATGATTTAGAAAAAGTAAAAAGTTTTTTAAAGAATAGGGGAATAGATGAAAAAAATATTACTATTTCTCCTGTTTATTTGGATTCCCAATATGATTATTCAAGGGGAGGAGAGTTAATTGGCTATATTTTAAGGCAAGAAGTAGCAATTCAATCTAACGAGGTACAGAAAATAACAGATTTGGCAAAAGATACGAGAGAATTAATTGATCAAGGCGTTATTTTCTCTACCCAGCCATTAGAATATTATTATACTAATTTACCGGAGACAAGAATAGAATTATTGGCTGATGCGGTAAAAGATGCAGAACGTCGAGCAGAAAAAATTGCTGATAGCACTGGGAAAAAAATAGGGTCATTAAAATCAGCTAGTGTTGGTGTTGTCCAAGTTTTACCGGTGAATTCAATAGAAATTTCTGATTATGGCGCTTATGACACTTCGAGTATTGAAAAAGAAATAATGATAACTGTGCGCACTACTTTTCGACTTCAATAATTTTTATATTTTTATTTAATTTAAAAAAAAATTATGATAATAATGCCATTTTTGTGTATTATTGTGTTGTTTTTTATTATTGGCGGGTTAAAAGTTGTTGACCAATATGAAAGAGGGGTTATTTTGACTTTAGGTAAATATACTAGTACTAGGCAAGCGGGGTTAACTTGGGTATTTCCCGGCATTCAAAGGATGATTAAAGTTGATATGAGAATAGCCACAGTTGATATTCCTCAGCAAGAAGTAATTACCAAAGATAACGTTACTGTAGGTATAAACGCCGTTGTTTATTTTAAGGTGGATAGCGCTGAAAAAGCGGTTTTAGAAATTCAAAATTTCCGTCAAGCTGTAGCCCTTTATGCTCAAGCGACATTAAGAGATGTTATCGGCGGAGTAGAATTAGATTTTTTACTTTCAGAAAGAGATAAAATTGCCGAAGAAATAAAAAAAATCGTGGACGTAGCCACTGATCCTTGGGGTATTGATGTTTCTACTATTAAAATTCAAGATATTGAGCTTCCAGCAGATATGAAAAGAGTAATGGCTAAGCAGGCAGAAGCAGAAAGAGTGCGTCGAGCAATTATTATTCAAGCAGAAGGAGAATACACTGCAGCGAAAAAATTATCGGAAGCGGCAAGCGTTTTAAGTTCTGTCCCCGGTGGTCTTTCTGTACGTACGCTTCAAACCATTGAAAAGGTTAATCCAGATCCGTCAAAAACAGTCATATTTGCCTTGCCTATTGAATTTATAGAAGGAGTTAAATCTTTATCTGATTTTTTGAAAGATAAAAATAAAAAATAATTTTATTTTATCTCTTTTAAAAAATTTTGAGCGAGGTTAGACGTTTCGCTGCTGTTTTGGAAAAAAGATTTCCAAACAATAACAATGTCAGCATCATTAAATATAGCGTGTTCCACATCTTTTATTGTATCCCCTCCGGCTACAGAAACTAAAATGTCATAATTGCTTTTTATCCTTCTAATTTCATAAAGAGGAATTTGCTTTTCTTTATTAAATTTTTCTTCGTCAACTCCCCGATGCAGAATTACTACTTGAGGGAGTTTTTTTAATTGCCGCAATATGGATAAAGGATAAGAGACGTTCATCATATCAATCATTGAATCTAAATTTAAATCTTCGCATTTTTGAATAAAAGCATTAAGAGATTCAATGGGAGAATGGCCAATAGCTATCACCGCGTCAGCTCCGGCGCGTGCCGCTATATTAACCTCTGTTTCTCCTCTGTCCATCATTTTCAAATCAGCCACTACATAAGGATTTATTTTTGAGAGCAAAGAAGAAGATGAAATTGTTTTTTTAGAGGAAGATTGATGGTCTTTTGCTGAATCTAATAATAATGAAATTAATGGTTGAGAATGGTGAAATGGTTTTATCGATGGTTCGATTATTTGTCCCCAAAGATGTTCAGTGTACCACTGCTTAATTTGTCTTATGCCTTCCTCTCCGTATCTTTTGATAAGAGGCGTTCCTGCTTCAATTAAAATGCGGTCGCTTAAAGGAAGATTGGCGATTATTTGATGAGCTTCTTCTAATGTATTATTAAGGGAAATTTGAAGATAATGCTTTTTGGGGTTAAGTTTGGATTTTCTATTTATCATATATTTTGAAAATTATAAAATTAAAACTATTTAAAATATGGGAATTTTTGAGTGATTTTTGAAACTTGTTTCTTCATTTGGTCTGCTATTTTTTTAT
>MWDC01000039.1 GCA_002070355.1 Parcubacteria group bacterium ADurb.Bin159
GGGCCTGATTCTTAGGCCCTTTTAAATATCTTAACTATTTGCTCCGCAATCTCTTCTTTTTCTTTTTGTTTATTTTTAGGAATTTTTTTAAGCACATAAATTTTTGGCGATAAAGATATTTTTTGAGTTTTTATGCCGATTCTAATCCGCCAGAAATTTTTTGTTTTTAAAAATTGAATAATTGATTCCACGCCGTGATGACCAGCAGCTCCGCGGTTTTTAACAATTTTTATTTTTCCCCATTCAATATCCAAATCATCATGAATAACCCAAAGATTTTCTTCGTCGATTTTCAAAAAATTTTTTAAGGCAATAACTGCGCGGCCGGATTCATTCATAAAAACTAAAGGTAAGGCAAGAATAATTTTCTCTCCGTTGATTTTGCTAAAAGAAATAGAAGAGAGTAAGTTTTTTTTCTCCTTAAAAGCAGGAAAATCAAATTTTTCTCTTAAATATTCAACAGTATCTTTCCCTAAATTATGAGGCGTGTTTTTATATTTTTCTCCTGGATTTCCGAGACCAATAATTAATTTAGACATAATTAAAATGTCAAATGTTAAATTGAATTTAAGAATTTTAATATTTTGTCAATGTTTTTGCCGGTTTTGGCGGAGACAAAAATTTTTTCAAAAGGAAATTTTGCCAAAACAACTTTCCAATAATTTTGAATTTTTTCCTCCTTTTCTTTTCCCTCCCAGATGTCAGATTTATTTAAAATAATCAATCCCTTTTTCTTACTTTCTTTCATCAATCCTAATAGTTTTTTATCTTGGCGATGAAGTTCTTTTTGGCTTTCTAAAACTAAAAATAAAATGTCGGCTTTTTGGATTAATTTTTTTGACCTAATTATTCCTTGATATTCAATTTTAGATTTTGTTTTGCCGCGGCGGCGAATGCCGGCAGTGTCAATAATTAAAAATGGTTTTCCTTCCAAAATAAACCAAGTATTTTGCGGTTCGCGAGTGGTGTGGGGTATTTCAGAAACAATAGCTCTAGGGAAGCCAAGTATTTTATTTAACAAAGATGATTTACCTACATTTGTTCTGCCAAAAATCGCTATCTTAATGGGGTCAGACCCCAAAAACCGATGACGGGAAAGCCTTTGTTTATGCAGGTTTCCGGGCGATTTTTTAAAAATGGCACGATTTTGCTCAATTTTTAATTTTTTAACTATTGCCTCGCATAAATCGCCGATTCCCCGTCCGGTAATTGCCGAAACTAAAAAATAATTTCCCAAACCTAAACTTTTAAAATTTTTTTCTTCAGCATTTTTTTCTATTTGTTTTCCATCAATTTTATTCACCACCAAAAAAATAGGTTTTTTTTTAGCCTTAAGATTGCGGGCTAATTGTTTTTCTTGGGCGGATATTTCTTCTCGGCCGTCAATAACATAAAGAATAATGTCAGCTTCATTTATAGATTTTTTAATTTGTTTTTGTATTTCGGAATCTTTTGATTCCATCCCGGCGGTATCAATAATTAAAAATAATTTTCCTTGCCAATAATATATTCCCTGATTGCTGTCTTTGGTTACTCCGGGCCAAGGAGCAATCAGAGCTAAGTGTTTTTCTGTAAGACGATTAAAAAGAGACGACTTGCCGACGTTTGTTTCGCCAACCAAAACAATTTTGGGTAAATCGAGGAATTTTATTTTAGGCATAATATTAATAATTGATTTACTAATTATATAAATATATTATATTCTTTTATGTTTGCTTGACAACAGGCGAAAATTGTGTAAGCTAAAATGTGTAGTCCATAAATTAGAATGCTGAAAAAATTTTTGTTTTTTATTTTTTTTAATGCGCGCGTAGTTCAGTGGTAGAACGTCCGCCTTATATTGTCAAAATGCGCCTGTAGTTCAGTGGTAGAACGTCCGCCTTATAAGCGGAAAGTTGGAAGTTCGATTCTTCCCAGGCGCATTTTACCAGATATATGTTGGCGATTCTTCGAATCGCCAAATATAAGCGGAAGGTCGGAAGTTCAATTCTTCCCAGGCACATTTTGCCAGATATATGTTGGCGGTTCTTCGAACCGTTAAATATAAGCGGAAGGTCGGAAGTTCGATCCTTCCCAGGCGCATTTTGCCAGATATATGTTGGCGGTTCTTCGAACCGTTAAATATAAGCGGAAAGTTGGAAGTTCGATTCTTCCCAGGCGCATTTTGCCAGATATATGTTGGCGATTCTTCGAATCGCCAAATATAAGCGGAAGGTCGGAAGTTCGATCCTTCCCAGGCGCATTTTACCAGATATAATTTTACTATGCTTAATATACTTATAGGAATAGGATTAATAATTGTTGGTTTTTTAATTACTGTCAATTATGAATGGATGTTAAGAAATTTCGGCCGCATTGAATGGGCGGAAACGCATTTGTATTTAGAAGGAGGAAGCAGATTTGCCTATAAAATAATTGGGATTTTAATAATTTTTGTTGGCCTTTTGGTGACCACTGGACTTTTTGAAGGAGTGATGGAAAAAATTTTAAGCCCTCTTCTCCCTAGATAAAGAGAGTAATTTTTACGTGTTTTAAATTTTAAAATTTAGATTTTAAAAACAAAAAAATTTTCGCGAAGAATTTTGTTAATTTTGATTTTTAATTCTTGTGTGGCGATTTTTTTATTGGGCCCGTAGTTCAGTGGTAGAACGCCTCATTTGCAATGAGGAAATCAGCGGTTCAAGTCCGCTCGGGTCCAATAATTTATTTTTTAT
>MWDC01000040.1 GCA_002070355.1 Parcubacteria group bacterium ADurb.Bin159
CGAAATTTGAAAGTTGCCGTAAATAACGGCACACTTTAAGAAAAAACGCAAATTATTTTTTTGTTAGTTATTTCATTGTTATTTCTATTGTATAAAAACTTGCCGTAAATAACGGCAAATTTAAAAAAATGCCTGAAAATATAGAGAAATAAAGGGTTTTTGAAGGCCTTAAAAAGGGGACTGTCCCCTTTTTCCGATCAAAAAAATATAATTTTTATTTTAAATAAACAAAATTCTAAATTTAGGGCTGTGGACCCTAAATTTGAAAAATGCCCTGAAAACGTAGATGAATAAAGCGTTTCCAGGCGTCTGATTCGGGGGACTGTCCCCAAAAAAAATATGGAATACTATTCAAAGGCAAAAATTATTTGCGCTTGCGGTGCTATTCACGAAACCGGCTCAACGGTCAAAGAAATGCATATTGAAATATGCTCAAAATGTCATCCTTTTTATACTGGCGTGCAAAAATTAGTTGACGCTGGTGGCCGTTTGGAAAAATTCTATCAAAGAGCCGAAAAAACAAAAAAGATAAAGCAAGTGTCAAATAAACAAAAATCTAAAAAATGAATAACGAAACGTCTCAACTTAAAGAAAGAATAAATTTTTTAGAGAAAGAGTTAACCGATTATAAGACAAAAGATAGGGCATCAATACAAGCCCTATCTTATGAATACAAAAACTTGAAAGAACGACTGAAAATTATAGAATCAATTGAAAAAATTGATAAAGAAATTAATGAATTAATTCCTTTGCTTGAAGATAAAGAATTATCAGAGCTGACTTCTCAGGAATTAAAAAAATTAGAAAAAGCAAAAGAACAATACAAAAATCAGCTAAACGAAAAATCGGAAAATGTGGTTAAAAAAATAATTATGGAAATCAGAGCTGGGACAGGTGGAGAAGAAGCAGCCCTTTTCGCCGCTGATCTTTTAAAAATGTATCTTCGCTTTTGCCAAAAAATGGGGTGGAGGACAAAACTTCTTTTTGAAAGCCAAAGTGAATTAGGAGGATATAAAGAAATCGTTTTAGAGATTGAAGGAAAAGATGCTTGGAACCTATTAAAAAATGAAGCCGGCGTTCACCGTGTTCAAAGAATTCCGGAAACAGAAAAATCAGGCCGTATTCATACTTCCACAGCAAGCGTAGCCGTTCTTGATATTCCCGAAAAATCAGAATTTAAAATCAACCCCAAAGATATAAAAGTAGAAACTTATCGAGCTGGCGGACATGGAGGACAAAATGTCCAAAAAGTAGAAACAGCGGTAAGAATTTTTCATTTGCCCACAAATTTAATTGTAACTTGTCAAAACGAACGTTCACAACAGCAAAACAAAATGACCGCCTTAAGCATTCTTGAAGCAAAATTGCGAAATCTTGAAAAAGAAAAATTCCAAGAAAAAACCGACTCTATACGTCGGGCTCAAATTGGTCAAGCAAAACGGCCAGAAAAAATTCGCACTTATAATTTCCCTCAAAACCGTGTAACTGATCATCGTCTCAATAAAAGCTGGCATAATTTAGACCAAATAATGGAAGGGGATATTTCTCTAATATGCAAAGATTCCTCCTCCTTATAAACTTACAAAGACAAGGATCCTCCGCCAGGATAAACAATTTCTATCCAAGTATTGCCGGGAAGCAAACTAACCTCTTTCCCCTCCTCGTCATAAAATTTTATTCTTCCTGCTTCTTTTTTCCATAATCCCATAAAAGCCTTACCTTTCTCTAAAAAAAACGCTCTGCCGCTTCCCTCTGTTCTTATAAAACGCCTATCTAATTCATCAATAGATTCAATATCTGTTTCTAAAATTATTAAATTTTTAGTTTTAAAATTGCCCCCCTCTCTTTCATAAAACTGACCATCATTATTATATCGCCAAACAATTTCTTTCTTAAAATTAATTTTTATTTCTGGCCCATGATAAGGCCAGTTTTTTTCTTCCTCTTTATATTGCCAAGGACTAAAAGCAACGCTAAAATTTAGGGGAACATTAAAATCTTTAATGAATTTTTTAATAGAAGAACCAGTAATATATAAATTATAAGGGGCTTCACGCGATATATCCCGATAAAAATAATTTCCATATTTAAACTCATCTAAATTATAAAGAGAGGTATTATTAAGGCGAGAAAGGGCTTCGGGACTACCGCCGGCATGAATAAATATGCCTCCATATTCTTCAGAAAAATCAATAAAATAAGGACGGGCCGAACGAATCGGCCCTATTTTTGAAGGTAAATCTGAATCATCAAAAATAGCCAAGAAGCGGGTGATATTCCCCTCTACTGGCGCTTCATACACGATAGAAGCTTTTTCCAACCCTGACAAAGGATGGCTATATTCTATATTATCAATAATTGCACTTACAGGAACAATTTTATTTTCTTCTGAAACAACTTCTCCTGTTAAGGGATGGAAAAACTTTGGCTCTTCTATAACAGGGCTATTATCCACTTCCTCAATTTCTTCTACTTTTGTGCTCTCCTCGCCATAAGGCCAAATAATAGCTAAACCAAAAATTAAAAAGAATAAAATTATTCCGCCAATTAAATAGAAATATCGCCTATTTTTTTTAGACATTTATTTATAATCTTAATTATTTTGCTTCTGCCTTAGCCCCTTTGCTTTCTCCTTCTTCTTTTGTTTCTCCTCC
>MWDC01000041.1 GCA_002070355.1 Parcubacteria group bacterium ADurb.Bin159
ACGGCCATTGATTATGCTAATGATGTTATTCATCTTGGCCATGCTTATCAGAAAATTTTAGCCGATATTTTAGCTCGGTATTGGCGTGATAAAGGAAAAAAAGTTTTTTTTCTTATTGGCGCTGACGAACACGGGGCTAATATTGCCAAAGAAGCAGAAAAGCAAGGATTGTCTCCGCAAGATTTGGTTCATAAAATTGCTATTTTAGATAAAGAGCAATGGAGTTCCCTGAACATTTCATATGATAGATTTATTGAAACCACTGATGAAGACCATTTAAAAACAGTAGAAAAGTTTTGGCAGAAAATAAAAGAAAAAGGAGATATTTATCAAAAAGAATTTTCTGGTCTTTATTGTTTAGGTTGCGAATCATTTAAAACTTCGCGGGAAATTGTTGATAATTATTGTCCTTTGCATCGGACGAAAAAAATAATTTCTGTTTCAGAAAAAAATTATTTTTTCCAGTGGTCAAAATATGAGAATTTTTTGAAAGAATTTTTTTCAAAAAATAAACAATTTGTTAAACCGGAATCACGATATCAAGAAATATTATCTTTTTTGAACGAAGGATTAGAAGATATTTCCATCTCGCGGCAAAGTGTTTTTTGGGGCATTCCTGTTCCTGAAGATAAAAACCAGACAATTTATGTCTGGTTTGAGGCTCTGATGAGTTATTTTACTGGCGCTTTTGTCAATGGATTTTGGGATAAAGACAGTTATATCATTCACATTTTGGGCAAGGATAATTTGCGATGGCATGCTTTGCTTTGGCCAGCAATGCTTTATTCCGCTGGTTATCGGCTGCCGGACCTTATTTATACTCATGGTTTTCTCAGTTTCAACGGAGAAAAACTTTCTAAAAGTACGGGCAATATTATTCGCCCCAAAGAATTAGTTAAAGATTTCGGCGAGGATGGTGTTCGTTATTTTTTAGCTAAATACGGGCCGCTTAAAGAAGACGCGGATATTAGTTTATCTAAATTAAAAAATGTTTATAATGCTGAGCTGGCTAATAATTTAGGCAATCTTATTGGCAGAATTTCAAAATTAGCCAGTCAAAATAATCTTTCTTTTCCTAAAATAGAAAAAATTTCTTTTTCCCGAGAAACATCTCAATTGATAGAAGAATTTAAAATAGATATTTGCCTTTTTAAGATTTTCCAAAAGATTGATAAATTAAATAAATATTTGGAAGACAAACATCCCTGGACGGAAAAAGGAGAAGAGGTCAAAAAAATCATCAGTCCTTGCCTTAGAGAATTACGCCAAATTTGTTTTGATCTTAAACCATTTATGCCGAATTCAATGAGCAAAGCTTTGCAATATTTAGGCGATGAAAAAATAAAATTTAATCCTCCTCTTTTCCCTCGTCTTTAAAGGGGACAGTCCCCTTTTTCCGACCTTCGCAAACCCGCATCAATAAAGGCTTATCTCGCCAAAAAATCAAATTTGACACTTTTTTTACCAAAAGAGAGATTTCTTAAAAAGAGGCAGTTTTTGTCTATTGGCAGGCAAGCATAATTTTGTTTAATTTCAATTTTTCGGCGCTATCGTCTAGATTGGTTTAGGACGCTTGGTTCTCAGCCAAGTAACCTGGGTTCAAATCCCAGTAGCGCTATTTTTTAAGGAGAGTTTGTTTGTTTTTAGCGGACAAATAAACATTTTTTAGAAGGAAGAAAACAGTTAAGGGGCCAATACCGCCGGGGACAGGTGAAACAAAGGTAGCGATTTTTTGACATTCCGGGTCAACATCTCCTACGGGCTTTCCCTTAACTCGATTATAACCAACATCAATAATGATGTTTTTTTTATTTATCATTTTCGGTTTAATAAAATAAGGTTTTCCCAGAGCAGTAATAATAATATCAAACTGAGAAAAATTTTGTTTTGAAGGATTGATTAAAATTTCGGTTTTTATTTTTTCTTTTTCTAATAATTTTTTAAGCGGTTGGCTGAAAATAAAACTATTAGCCAAGATGATCGCCTTTTTGCCTGCCAGTTTAATTTTATTTTTTTTAAGCAAACATAAAATTGCTTGATGAGTTGGCGAGACAAAAAGAGAATTTTTTCTGAAACCATCAACATCTAATTCAACAGGAATAGTTTCAATTATTTTATTTATATTTAAATGTTTAGGTAAAGGGAGCTGTACAATTATACCATCTGTTTTTTTGATTAAATTTTTAATAAGAGCGATTATATTTTTTTGAGAAGTTGAGGAAGGGAAATCAAATCTTTTTATTTTAATTCCCAAAACCGAAGCTTTTTTTTCTTTAAGTTTAACATAAATTAAAGAGGCGGGATTTTTGCCCACTAAAATAATGGCTAAGCAAGGAGGACGGTTAAGTTTTTCAATTTGTCTTTTTAAATTTACTTCTAATTTTTTGGTAATATTTTTTCCGTTTAAAACCATAAATAAATTTTAGCAGAGAAAAAAAATAAAGAAAGAAGATAAAAAATCAGATAAACTTATCCACAAGTTATCCACATTTCGTCCACAATTAATATTTGACAAATTTCAAAAATTTGCTTAAAATTAAATATTATTTTTTATAAAAACTAAAAAGCTCCCCACTCTCCAAAGTAAGAAGCTTTTTAGTACCACCCAATGGTCAAAGACCATCAGG
>MWDC01000042.1 GCA_002070355.1 Parcubacteria group bacterium ADurb.Bin159
CCCCCCTTCCGCCTCGCCCTCGCTTTGGACGCCGCCGGATTTCGTGCCAGCGAAGCTGGCGCGCCGCTTCAGAATGGTATATCGTCAGGATTTATAATATCCTCTGAAATATTTTGCGGTTCCTCTCCTTCAAGAAAATTTTTAACCTTATCGAAAACTTCAGGCACATTGTTGTTGCTATTCATTGCCCATTCATACGCATTTTTAACTTTTTCCGCATTATCGCCGTCAGTAATTTTTAACACCGATTCTAAATTTGGATCAAGCTCTATTCCTTTGGAATTATTTTTTGCTTCGTCTAATAAACCAGTATTTTCCAAATCCTCATCTTTATCCCAAACCGCAAAATAGTTATCAAATCCAATTAAACGACAAACGCCAAGAAAATAAAACACTCCTCCTTTTCCTCCGCACTCAATTATTGAAATACCTTTTTCATCTAAATTTATATTCCATTTATTTTCGCAAAGCGTAGAAAATAATATCTTGTCAGAGTCGCCCTCAACCAACAGCGCTTTTCGAGCAAAAAATAATTCGTTTCTTTCGGGATTAAAATGCGTGTATATTTTATGTTTTTGTTTTTCCGCATTTTCCGCATTAAACGCATCATCTTTTTCTAAAAGATAAGTTCCGTGATCAATATCTTTACGAAGCAGAACAATGTCATCTGGCCTTCCGCCATCAACAAAATTTGGGTTATGCGTTGTATAAAAAATTTGTGTATTTTTGGATAATTTTATGAAATTTTTATATAGAGCGCGCTGGGCTTGCGGATATAAATAAATTTCGGGTTCTTCAATCCCAAATATTACATTGCCACCCATTAGTTCGGCATAAGTTTGGAAAATTGAAACTAACAGCAAATTTTGCATACCTGCCCCGACTTCTTCACTATCAAAATGTCTATCCGGAAAATTTTCTTTAACATGAATTTGAAGCGTTTTGTAAAACCAATTCAAATTATAAATATCCAAAACTGGCTCAAATTCATTCGCAAGACCAGCGCTGTTTTCTTTGCAATATTTTTTGAAAGCGTTAACAAATTTTTTGAATGTTACCTCATCTTCAGAAAAATCATCTTCCAAAAAATCTTTAGCGGGCTTTATTTTTTCAGCAAATTTATTCTTCAAATCCTGTTCATTTCCGCTATTTTGCGCCACATAATTTTCATACACCAGTCGCATTAGTTTTCCCAACATTGTCCATTGGCTAACTCTCAATTCAGAAGTAAGTTGTCGCTCGGAAGTGATAAAAATAAAATGACACAATTTCTTAAATTGTTCTTGATCATAAAATGTATTATCGCCATTTATTGTCGTTTTAGCTGAAAGTTCTGGCTCTAAAGTCATTTCCAGTTTGACGCTTGAAACACTTACTTCATAACCTCTTTTGTTTGTGAAAGTAATAGGACTAACAAAACTAACCTCAATAATTATCGGCTTCGTCGTATCAAGAAAAAGTTCCCGCGCAATTTTTGCCTTGGTTGTCCAACCCTCGCCAATCACAAGATCAAGCGCGCGCAAAATGTTAGTTTTTCCCACACTATTTGGGCCGATAAGCGCGCAAAGATTTTTTGGCTCAATTGTTAGTTCTTTAATCGAACGGAAGTTTTTAATTTCTAGCTTTTGAATAAACATACCTATTTTTTAAACGCCTCTGCCAACTGCTTAAAACTCGTTGGTTTATATTTATCCCATTCTTCCTGCTTTACATAAAGCATTTTGTAAGCGATTTTTTTCTGTCTTTCGCTTGCGTCCTCGCACCATTGCTCCAATCTTTTTATTTTCTCAATATCATCTAAATCTTCTCGTCCTTTTGTTTCCACGATATAAATTGTTTTGTTGTCCGTTTTTACGAAAAAGTCGGGATAATAGCTGGAAATTGCTCCGCTCGCGTTTTTATAATCAATTTTGAAATGAATTTCATAATAATTTTTTGCGAAAGAAAGCACATCATCCGCACCCTCTAAAAAGTCGGCAAATTCTAATTCAAAATCGCTATCGCCGACAATTTTATTGAATACACTCTTTTTGGGTAGCAAATATTTTTTATCGGTAACAACAAATGGCCTCGCACTGCTTATTTTTAGATAATTTTTTATTTCCGTGTCGCCTACATCCTGCACAGTCAAGTCGTTTATTTCTTTTTTAAATGTTTCCACGATAGTTTTTACCGCTTCCAACTCGGATAAATTTCTCAAAATATTTGCGTCATTTAGATCAACTTTTTCGCTAAACAAATCATCGCTGATAAATTCCTTTACTTTGCCAAAAAGTATATCGTAGCACCCAAAAAGACGCAGTTCTTTCATTATTCTTTGCACAAAAAATCCGACGACGCTTTGATAGTTTGGTTCAACGGTGCTATTCAAAATCGTAGTGTGGTGAAGTTTGTCGTCAATAACTTCTTTAAAAACAATTTCTTTCTTTTCTTCCTCTGAGAATTGTTTTATTGAAATTTTTTCGTGCTTAAATCCGGCAACATTCAATAAATTAAGATTTTTGTATTCTCTTTGTATTCTCGGCGTTAAAACCGGCAGTTCAATGTCTAAATTTTCAATGTCTTTTTTTACATTCTGA
>MWDC01000043.1 GCA_002070355.1 Parcubacteria group bacterium ADurb.Bin159
CCTGATGTAGATGTTGCTGATGTCATTACTGTTCACGATTTAAGCGTCTACAAGTTTCCCGAGTGGTATAGCCGAGATAAAAATAAAAATCTCTTTTTAAAATTTAGAGAAAAAATATCGGAAGTTTTACAAAAAGCAAGGATTATTATAAGTCCTTCTCTTTCTACGGCTAAGGACTTGGAAGAAATTTTTGATATCCCTTTTAAAAAAATTAAAATTATTCCCCATGGAGTTGATGAAAGATTTTATCAAAAATCGCCCCAAAATCAAATTAACAGAGTTAAAAATAAATATAAAATAAAAGGCAAATATCTTTTATTTTTGGGTAATTTAGAGGAGAGAAAAAATATTTTACGCATTATCTCTTCTTATGAAAGATTTAGAGACCATTTCCCCTCTCTTAATTATAATTTATGTTTAGCTGGAGCAGCAAAAGAGAGTTTAACAAAAATTAAAAAGAAAATTGCTGTTTCGCCATACCGCTCCCAAATTATTTTAACAGGTTATATCGCTCCAGATGATATTAATCCTCTTTTTGAAGGTGCAACTCTTTTTATTTTTCCTTCCCTATATGAAGGATTTGGCCTTCCCGTGCTGGAGGCTATGGCAAAAAAAGTGCCAGTTATTACCAGTAATAGTTCTTCTTTGCCTGAAGTTGCCTCTAATTGCGCCTTATTGGTTGATCCTTATGATATTTCAGCAATAACCAAAGCTATAGAAACTATTATTCTCAAACGAAAAGAGATAGAGCCGATGATTAAAATGGCTTATCAGCGTTCACGTCAATTTTCTTGGCTTAAAACTGCTGAACAAACATTAGAGGTTTATAAAAAAATAAAATAAAAATCATTTAACTTATATCCTTTAAAAAATTCTAAATTACCAATGATTTTAATTCGTTTAAAATTTGTAATTTAGAACAGCGGGATTCTGAATTTAATAATATTTTGAATTTTTATTATTTTTTATGGTCGAAGAAATAAAAGAGCAGAACACTTCGGAAACAAAAAAGAATTGTGGTATCTCAAAACGATTGATTCTTTGGCTGATAATTCTTTTGGTGGTCGTAGCTCTCACGATTGTCTTTGCTGTTAGTCAGGAAAAGGAAAAAATGACTGATGTTTGGCAAGCAGTTTTTTTAACTAATGGTCAAACTTATTTTGGCCGTATTGCAGGGACAGGAGATAAATTTCTTGCCCTTAAAGATGTTCATTATCTCCAAACCCAAACTGTGCCTTCAGAAATAGAGGGTGGAGAGCCAACCCAGCAGCTTGTTTTAGCTAAACTCGGCGAACAGGAATTTTATAAACCGGAAAACACAATGAAGATTAACTGGGACCACATTCTTTTTATGGAATCTCTCGAGTCCGATTCTCAAGTTGTTCAGACAATTGAGCAAAATAAATAATTTTTATTAAACGATTATTTTAGAAAAACCGTAAAAACGGTTAATTTTGTCGTTTATTGTATCAATGTCTAAAAAAAAGCACCATTCAATTTTTTGGATAATCTTTTTTTTATTATTTATCGTTTTAGCCGGTTTAGCGGGCTTATTTTATTTTTCTTCTCATTCCCAATCAGAAGAGCCGGAAATAGAAGTTAAATTCTACAAAGAAGACACAATTATGACCGGCCAAATTGATAATTATCTTTTCACTTTTCGCCATCTTTCTTCTGATGACATTATTGAGCCGGAGGTTACCATTATTTGGCCTTCTGATTTCCAATTAATCACAAGCGATCCGTCGCCATCAGAGCAATTAGTAGGGGGAGGATTTTGGAAATTCGATGATCTTCCCAGGGGAAAATTTAAAACAATTCTTCTTGAAGGAAAATTTTTGGGCAGTGAATATTTAGGCCGTCAATTTAATGGTTCAATTAATTTTAAAATAAAAGGCATATCTTCTAATTTCGCCAAAGATTTCAATTTTTCTTTTAATGTTAAGCCGTCTTTGGCATTGGAGGCTGATTTGCCGTCAATTATAAAATACAATCAAAAAGATAAAGG
>MWDC01000044.1 GCA_002070355.1 Parcubacteria group bacterium ADurb.Bin159
TCTTGATGTTGGCCAAGGCGATGCTATTTTGGTTAAGACGCCGAAAGACAAAAATATATTAATAGATGGCGGTCCGGACAGAAATATTATTTATAAGCTTTCTCCTTATATTCCTCAAAATAAAAGAACAATTGATTTAATGATTTTAACCCATCCTGATATTGACCATTTAACCGGCTTAAATGAAGTGTTAGAACGCTACGAGGTAAAAAATATTATTTATAATGGCGTAGGGGACGATGATCCTGTTTATAAAGAATGGCAATCTTTAAAAGAGAATAAAAAAATTCCTTTTCTTATAATTAAAGAAAGGGAAAGATTGAATATAGAAAATAATCTTTATTTTGATTTTTTTTGGCCTAAAGAGGATTTAACGGGAAAAGATTTTGATAATGATAATTTTTATTCTTTGATGATGAAAATGAATTTTGGAAGTAATAGCGTTCTTTTTACCGGCGATACAGAAAAAGAAGTAGAAGATATTTTAATAAAAGACAATGTTAATCTAAAATCAGATATCTTAAAGGTTTCCCATCACGGCTCAAAAAATGCCACTACTTTGGATTTTTTGGAAAAAATAAAACCAATTTATGCGGTTATTTCTGTAGGCAAAGACAATTCGTTTGGCCACCCCTCTTTTAGGGTAATAAACAATTTAGAAAGGATGGGGATAACCACCTTGCGTACTGACGAAATAGGTGATATAATATTTATTAGTAACGGTCAATCCATAAAATTATTAAATAAAGAACATAAAATTTAGAATTAAAAAATTCCGCAAAGCGGAATTGCTATAATTTTAATTTTTGAAATTTTAATTTTGGCTTATGGATAATATTCCCGGAGGGAAAGAATTAATTAACAGCCGCGCTCTTTTGGAAGAAGCAGGGCTTAGTCAAGGAATGAAAGTGGTTGATTTCGGCTGTGGGAGGAAGGGGCATTTTACTTTACAGGCTGCTTCAATAATTGGTTTATCGGGCATTGTTTATGCTGTTGATATCTTAAAATCAGTTTTGGAAAATATTAAACGTGAAGCGGAAATATTTGGTTTAGACAATATAAAAACCATTTGGGCTGATTTGGAAGTTTTTGGCGCGACCAAAATAGCCGATTCTTCTGTTGATTTTGTAATGGCTAATAATCTTTTTTCTCAGATAAAAGATCATTTATCAGTTTTAATTGAAGCTAAAAGAATTTTAAAAAATGGCGGACATTTATTAATTACTGATTGGAAAAAGAAAGCAGCGCCTTTTGGGCCGTCGTTAAATCAAAGAATTGATAAAGAAAAAGTAAAAGAAGCAGCAGCAGAACTGGGCTTTAAATTAGAAAAAGAATGGGAAGCTGGTCCTTATCATTGGAGCTTGCTTTTCAAAAAAGGATGAAGATTAAAATTTATAATTCTTTGATTTTCTTTTCTCCCTAATTTAAAACGAACAATTATTGAGTTTTTAGGGAGAATTTTTTTTACTTTATCCGCCCATTCAATAATAATAATTGCATCTTTTTTTCTTAAATAATCGTCAATACCAATCATTTTCAGCTCTTTAGCCGATTTAAGGCGCCAGCCGTCAATATGAACAAAATATTTTATTTTTTTGTTTTTTTTTATAGAGTAAATTTGCATTAAAATAAATGAAGGGCTGGTGATTTTTTCTTTAATGTTTAATCCTAATGCCATCCCTTGGGTAAAAGTTGTTTTTCCGCTGCCTAATGTTCCGATAAGGCCGATAATTTCACCGCCTTTAAGATTTTTAGCAAATTGTGCTCCTAATTTTTTTGTTTGCTGGGAACTATTAGTTATAACCATAATCAAAAGGGGACAGTCCCCTTTTTCCGACCTCCGCAAACCCGCATCAATAAAGGGTTATCTCTTCAAAAAATCAAATTTGACACTTTTTTTACCAAATGCAAAAATGATAAAAATAAATAATAAAAATAAATTAAATTTTATATTCCAAATTCTAAATTCTGATCAAAATCGTGCC
>MWDC01000045.1 GCA_002070355.1 Parcubacteria group bacterium ADurb.Bin159
TTTTTTATGTTTTATTATAAAAAATTTCTGTTGCTTAATTTATAAAAACTAATAAAATAAAAATATGGTATTTAAAAAAATTATTCCCGGTTCGAGAAGTAGATTAACCATTATTGTTGACCAGAACGAAACTTACGGTAGGCATATTCTAAAAAAAATCGCCCCATGCGTTGAAATATCAAAATGTTTAGACATCGGTTGCGGGGGAGGAGAAGATTTATCTATAATAAAGCAATGTCATCCTTATGCCGAACTATTTGGCATAGATTGCCATACGCAAAATAGAGAAAAGCTAAAATCTCAAAATATAAAATTTATTCCTTTAAATATAGAAAACGATAAATTGCCATTTGAAAATGAATCTTTTGATTTTATTATTGCCAATCAGATTTTAGAACACGTAAAAGAAATTTTTTGGATAAATCATGAAATTTTTAGGTGTTTAAAAGTGGGTGGCACACTCTTTATAGGCGTACCTAATCTTTTATCTTGGCACAATCGCCTTCTTATGGCTATGGGCTTTCATCCTACATCAAGTAAATTGATTTCGGCGCATATTCGCGTATTTTCAAAAAGAGATGTGAAATTATTCTATCATTCCATAGGAAATTCATTTTGTAAATTAGAACATTTTTATGGCGCGCAATTCTACCCTTTCCCTAAAATAGCAGCTAGATTTTTTGCCAAAATTTTCCCCTCTCTTGCTTTCTCGTCTTTTTATATAATTAAAAAAACCAATAAATATCATCATGAATTTATAAAATGGCCAGAATATGCTCAATTACAAACAAATTATTTTGTAGGGAAAGATAAAAATAATTTTTCTTAAATTATAATTATCAATTATGCGACACTTCAATTATAATTATAGCCAAAATTCCTAATTATTAAATCTAAAAAATATTTTAAGGCCATTCCAGAAGAATAACGAAAAATCATTACAAAAAACATAATAAAAAAAATTATCATTCTGTTTTAGGTATCCCTTATTCTTATTCTTATACCCGGCAAAGGCTAAAAAATGGACAAACAAAAAATTAAAATAAAGAAAAAATCCTCCTAGCCTTAATTTCGTTATAGTAATTAACCAAGAAGTTATTAGTTGCCTTAGTTTACATAACAATATCTAAAAACATAAAACAGAATCGTGTATTGGCTATCAGAAAAATATGAGAACAATATTAGAATAAAGGAATAATGACCAAAACCGTTAAATTAATCACAAAATACGGTTTTGAAAGATTAAATATTATAAGTATTTAGCCCGAGTGTTTATTTTCTATCAAGTGTCAAAAAGAGTATTAGAAAAATCCGGTTATAAAGAAAAAGGGGGCCAGAAAAGAAGTCAAAAAAGATAGCAGATTCATTAAGAGTTTTTTTAGTCAAAGTAAATTAAAATATAAACATTCTTCTAAAGAATATATTAAAATTTAAATTATCAGTCAAAATTGTTCCTCGAGGAACAATTAGCGTCGTAAATTGTTAAATAATAAAAAAATAAAAAAGCGAAATTAATTTTCGCTTTTTATTTAAATAAAAAATAAGTGTCGTAAATTGTTAAAATAATCTTTATTAATTAAACTCTTGATAAATTTTTTGCGTGTTTTGAGCACAATTTAACCAAGAATAACGCCTTACTTGTTCTTTGCCTTTTTTTATTAAACTTTTTCTTTCATCTTGATTTTCCCATACTTTTAATATGGATTCAGCTATTTCTTGAACATTCCCCGGATCAAAATAAAAAGCTGCTTGTCCATAAATTTCTGGCAAAGAAGACGTTTTAGAACAAATAACCGGCGTACCATAAAACATTGCTTCTAGTCCTGGTAAGCCGAATCCTTCTTCCCAAGAAGGGCAAATATAAGCTAAACTATTCTTATAAAGCCATTTTATTTCTTCGTCTTCTCTT
>MWDC01000046.1 GCA_002070355.1 Parcubacteria group bacterium ADurb.Bin159
CTCCCTGGCGGTCGTTCGGGCTACGCCAAATCGCGGCGGTAAGGCTGCCGCGACTTCGCATAAGCAAAACGTTATGCGAAAGCAGTGCTCGAATGTCGGAGACATCGGTAACAGTTTTAAAAATAATTCTTAATGAAAAATTATAACAGGATAGTTAAATGAATCAGGTAAAAGCCGAAATAATAAAATACATTTCAGGTTTGATTCTCTTATCTATGATTATTATTAATTTTCTGTTTTTAATTCTTAATGATTTTAATATTCCTAAAGATTTTTTTCTGTGGATTATGTTACCCTGTTTTATTTTTCATCCTTTAGCAATATTAGATGTAAATTATATTAGTAAGAAATCAAAAACTAATGAAAATATTATTAGTAAAAGCTGGGTAAAATTACCTTTAAATAAAAAATGTTTTATTGTTTTATACTTCGTAATTTTATTACTTACAGGTTTGTTTTATTATTTATCATCTGGCTCAAATTCTGCTCATGTAGAATATCTTGGAACAGCATTTGTTTTTGGAATTTTCTACCAAGGTTATTACTCAATTTATTCAAGTAGACAAATAATAATTGAAGAATATGGATTTAATGATGATTATAAATTTTTTAAAAGTATAATTCCACCTAAAGAATTTTTACTCGGTATGCTTTTTACTTTTATAGCAATTGTAGTTATTGGAATTATTTTGTTCATTTACATTTCAATAAAAGAACATAGAATTTGATATTCTATAGTCTTTTTATACTATCTTTTATATTAAAATGAAACAAATATAAAGTAATGTGGATACTTATTTATAAATTTTTAGTAAAAGTCGCACTGCCTTCGCATAACAAGTCTTATGCGCTCCACTCGCTGTCGCTCGTTCGGGCTACGCCACATCGCGCAAAAGGCCGCGCGACGTCGCATAAGAAAAACGTTGTGCGCCATAGAAACAAAAATTTTGACCCGGCGTCCGTGCCGGGAAAAGCAAAGGCAAAAGAATTTAAAAGAATAAACGCATTTTATCAAACACCGAACATTGGTCTGAACTAAAATTAAAGTAAAATGTGATTTCTTTTTTTGAATTTAAAGCGAGTAAATTTAATAATAATGTTTTGCATTCATCTCTTTTTTAATTTTAAAAGCAAAAGAAAAAAAAGACAAAAAAGATAAAGAGAGAAAAAGAAAAGACGAAAGAAGATAAAGGCAAAAAAGAAAAAGAATTAAAAGATAAAAAGACAAAGTAAAAAAAGCGAAAGACGAAAAGAAGAAAAGTGATTGAGTCCAAAACTTGTTGCAAACTTTTCGCCGTCCATGGCTCAAAGTTTATAAATGTATAGTGGTGTTTCTACGGCGCACAACATAGGCTGCACGCTCCGCTCCCTGTCGGTCGCTCGGGCTACGCCACATTTGCCAGAATGAAGGTGTAAAAAAATAATTGATTTCTAAAGAATTAAAGTAATAAAGAAATTAATTGTTTTCCCTGGCAAACGTCGTGCAGCCTTGGCGTTGTGTGACAAACTCAGCCGGCCGTTAATTAAATGCGCAGCGAAATTTGCGAAACTTAGTTTTGTGGTGCATGTTCAAAAGAATTTTTTTTGGGTGTCTCAAGATATGAAGAATTTTCCGGTGATTCATTGATACTAATATGTAACCGGAATTTCACGTTGGGCGTCGTTGTTCCGGTGCGCATTT
>MWDC01000047.1 GCA_002070355.1 Parcubacteria group bacterium ADurb.Bin159
TTTGATGGTTTAGAATTATTAGGATAATAGGCGTAAAGTTTCATCTTTTTTTGGATAATTTTGTAATCAGGAGCGGCTTCTTGGATAATTTGGGGCAATACTTGCGGATCATCGGGAAGATGATAAGTGCAAATAGCCAGTTTAGGTTTAAATTTAGCTATGGTTTTTTGGGCTCCTTTTAAGGCGTTTCTCTCCATTCCCTCAATATCCATTTTAATAAAATCCACTTTATTTAATTTTTTTTGGAAAACAAAATCATCTAAAGTAGTTTGAGATACAATGATTTCTTTATCACTTCGGTGGATTGCCCCTGAGCTTGAAGAGATATGGCCGCAACTTAAAGTTAAATTACCATTTTTATCTCCTAGTGCGGATTGAATAATATAGACGTTATCTGACACATTATTAATATCAATGGATTCTTGCAGAAAATTACAAATTTTTTTAACTGGTTCAAAAGCATAAACAACACCAGATTTTCCTATTTTTTTAGCAGCAAAAATAGAAAATAGGCCTAAGTTCGCCCCAGCATCAATTACCACATCTCCAGGCATTAAAGAAACCGGACCATATTCATATGGGCCTTCTCTCATGATTCCCCATATAGGGAATTTCACCCTGTATGGATATATCAAATCAAAATATTCCCAAGCGAGTACAGCCAATGCTTCATTATTTGATTCCGTTACAATTTTGATTATTCCGAAATCGGCTAAAACCTTAGAATTGTCATTATTAATCGGTTTAATAAAAGATTTTATATGTTTGGGACGAATTGAAGAAAATTTTTCCGAAGAAAGTAGAAGGCGGTCAAAAAATAGGAACCAAGGATGCTTTTTAGGTTCATATAATATGGCCTTTATCATATTGGGTAGGCTTCCCCAAAGTAGTTTTATTCGCCATTTAATTTTATCATAAATTGTCATCATAATTTTAAATTATATACAATAATATACGATTATCAATATTTCACTATAATCCCACGAATTAGATTTTTGGGGTTAAGCCCCATAAAGCGCTTTTTTATAATCCTTGTTATAAAACATTTTTAATTTAATTCAATTTAAAAAACGAGAAACCGATTTTTTAAAGTGGTTAATAATTATTTTATAACCTTCTAAATTAAAGAGACGGCTCATTAGAGCGTAGACAAGGACAATAACTATTCCGACTAAAATAAAGCGAAAAATTAGATTAAGAAAACTTAAAGGGGCAGAGAGATAAGATTTAAACAAAAGAGAAACGGCAATCAAGGGTAAAGAAGCTAAAATAATTTTTAATACCTGATAAGCCAAGGGACGGCGTGGGGCAAATTTAAAATATTTTTTGTGTAAATAAAAAAGCAACAAGGCAAAACCAATAGAGGAAGAAATAGAAGTGGCTAAAGCAATGCCGGCGGCGCCTAAGAAACGCGAGAGGATTAGATTGCCTACAATATTTAAGCCAACAGTAATGATAGTGATTATCAAAGGCATTTTAGTGTCTTTGAAAGAGTAAAAAGCGCGGACTAAAAAATAATTTGCCGCATAAGCAAAAAGCCCCAAACAATACATAGACGAGACAAGAGCGGTTTTG
>MWDC01000048.1 GCA_002070355.1 Parcubacteria group bacterium ADurb.Bin159
TTTTTGAATTTTATATTTTGAAAAAATTTTTTCATTTTAATTAAATTAGAAAAGCAAACTTTTTAAATTTTGAACTCGACAATTCGCCACTTAATTTTTTTCTCGTCTAATTTCTATTAACTTTTAATAAACGACTTATAAGTTACTAATAAAATATATATTTTTGGTATATATCTAACTTTCCCTATTATAAAAATAAATCAAGCATTGGTCAAACTTTTACCCCCAAGTTATGCACATGTTATCCCCAGTTTGTATTTTTTCTTATTATTCTTATTCTTTTTTTTCTTATTATTCTTTTTTTCTTCTTTTTATTATCTTTTATTATTACCCCCCCTTTTTTTTATTATCACCAGATTCGCGATCGCGAAATTGATGGTATCCAAGAGGCTTACTAAAAAGTTTAGTCTTTTTTATTACCACCAGATTCGCGACCGCGAAATTGATGGTAAGCTAATCTAAAAAACTACTCCCTCTTTTTACCACCAGATTCGCGACCGCGAAATTGATGGTAAGTTTAATCTAAAAAACTATCTCTCTTCCTTTACCACCAGCTTCGCGACCGCGAAATTGATGGTAAGTCTAACCTAAAAAATTACCCCCTCTTTTTACCACCAGATTCGCGATCGCGAAATTGATGGTAAGCTAATCTAAAAAACTATTTCTTTCCCCTTACCACCAGATTCGCGACCGCGAAATTGATGGTAAGTCTAATCATAAACAAAAATATTTTTTAACTTGTTGTTAAATCTTAATGTGTTAATATGTAAACATGACTCCCCTATATTACAAGGGTTACAGAGTTGGAACTATTGAAAAAGAAATTTTAAAAATTTGCTTAAATGTTAGAAGTGGTGAGTTGCCTAATAAATACAATGAGAGTTTTTCAGATATATTAAAAACTGCCCGTCAAAAGAGTAGATATTCTGATGTTACTAAAAATTTGATTAAGAAGGGTTTTTTAAAAATTAAGAACGACAACGGAGAACTAAAATTGAAAATTACCGATAAGGGTAAAATGATCGCCAGTGATCATTATATAGAAGCAATAAAACCTAGCAAGAAAAGAAAAGATTGGGATAATAAGTGGCGAATTGTAATGTTTGATATTCCTGAAAGAAAAAAGAAAGCTAGAGATATGGTAAGGTTTCATTTAAAGAGATTGGGGTTTTTACAGGTCCAAGTAAGTGCTTGGATTTTTCCATACGATTGTGAAGACATTGTTACTCTTATTAAAGGTGAGTTTGATTTGGGTAAAGAGGTTATTTATCTAATTGCCGATTCTTTTGAGGGAGATTATATTTTTAGAAAAAAATTTGGAGTTTAATTTTTTGTGTTTGGTTAAATTATAAAAAATAATTATTTAAATAGCTTGTTATTAAAAATTGCCCGTAAGCTAGATTACCATTAACTTCGCGACCGCGAAATTGATGGTATCCAAGAGGCTTACTAAAAAGTTTAGACTTTTTTATTACCACCAGATTCGCGATCGCGAAATTGATGGTAAGCTAATCACAAGCAAAAATAAATAGCCTGTAATTTAATACAGGCTATTTTATATCTTG
>MWDC01000049.1 GCA_002070355.1 Parcubacteria group bacterium ADurb.Bin159
GCGCGGACTAAAAAATAATTTGCCGCATAAGCAAAAAGCCCCAAACAATACATAGACGAGACAAGAGCGGTTTTGGCGGTATCCTCAATAGTAAAAGCGCCTCGTTGAAATAAAAATTTAGTTATAGGCTGAGAAAGGGCGATAAAGACAATAGAAGAGGGGATAATAATATAAAAGCACAGGGACAGGGCTTTTTGGAGCATATGGGCGTAATCGCCTTTTTTGTTTTTCTCTAAAGCCAAATCGGAAAATGCGGGGAAAATGGCTAAAGCTAATGGCATAGCCAAAAGGGAAAGAGGAATATTAAAAATTTTTTGGCTAAAATTTAAAATAGCAATAGAGCCAACCTCTAAGGAGGAGGCGATAGTTTTGTCAATTATTTGAGACAAAGTATTAATGGCGCTGACAAAAATAAGAGGCCAAAGTAAAGAAAAAAAATGTTTGATTTCTTGCCAAGGAATATTTTTGAGTTCAAATTTTTGGAAAAATTTATTTTTTCGCCAAAGAATAAAAAATAAACCCAAAAAACTAAAAACCGCGCTAAGAATTTGCCCTGTTGTCCAACTGTTAATGCCTAAAATAGGAGTTAAAAAAATAAGGCAGAGGACAAGCAAAAGATTGCCGATTAATCCAAAAAGAATAGGATATAAAAATTGTCTTCTGGCTTGAAAAAGACCAGTGAAAAGACCAACAAGAACCGTGGCAAAAGCCATAGGAATTAAATAGCGGGTTAAAGTAGTAGCTAAATCAAATCTTTCGCCCTCAAAACCAAAAGCGACTAATTTGACAAAAAACGGGGCAAAAAGAAAAATAATTAAAGAAATAAAAATAAGAATAATACACCAAATAAAAAATATTTGATTAACAAAAATTTTCGCCTTTTCTGGATTTTCTTTTTTCTTTTCTAAATAAATAGGAATAATTAAAGTGGAAATACCAGCAGAAATTAAATCCATAATCAGCGAAGGGATAATTAAAGCCACTAAAAAGGTGTCAGTTTCTCCGCTGGCGCCAAAATATTTGGCAATTAAAACTTCCCTGAAATAGCCGATAATTTTACTTAAAAAAAGAAAGAGGGTGATTAAAATGGCGGTTTGCGCCACATTTTTTTGAAGGGTCTTTTTTGAGGTCAGACCCTTAAAGTAATCTTTCAAATGATGCATAAATAAAGGTCATTTAAGGGTTCCACCCTTAAGTCCCGTAGATGCGGGGACTGATTTTTCCTCGCCATCACTTAAATGGGGGATTAAAAAAATATTATTTTTTTATTTTGAAAAATTTCCAATTATTTTTTCCCATTGTTTAATAATTTTTTTAACATCAAAATCTCTAGCTCTCTCTAAAGATTTTTGTTTGTATTTATCTTGTAAATTTTTATTTTTTAATAATGCTAAAATTGCTTGAGAGAGTATTTTTTCTTCAAAGGTTAGAGGAGCATTAGCTGAATAAAGTTTTTCGTCATCAACCGGCGTTAAAATGCCGTATTCAGCATATTCAATATCTTTAGTTTGATAATTTATATTAGTGTGAGGAGC
>MWDC01000050.1 GCA_002070355.1 Parcubacteria group bacterium ADurb.Bin159
TTTTAATGTTAAGCCGTCTTTGGCATTGGAGGCTGATTTGCCGTCAATTATAAAATACAATCAAAAAGATAAAGGACAAATTAAAATTACTAATTTAAGCAATAAAGAAATTTCCAATGTAAGAGTTTTGTTAAAAAGCGATAATTTTTTATTTGAAAAAGATAGTAAAAATACATTAGTTCTTGATATTCCTTTAATAGACGCCTCAGCAGAAAAAATTTTGGAATTTAATGGGCTTGTTCCTCCTCCCTTAAACGGATTAAATGAATCGTCTTCTGTTTCTTTAGAAATAACAGCAGGATTAGTAGATAAAGATAAATTTTTCCCTCAAATTAAATTGATTCGTACAATTCATAGTGAAAGCGAATCTTTAGATGCTTTTTTAGAGATATCAGAAAGAAGGGATGAGAAGCAGATTGCTTCGTGGGGAGAAAATATTCCTTTTCGTCTTCTAATTTATAATAATACCGGCGAAAATAGAGATTTCTCCATCAGTTTAAAAATTAATAATCCCTTGTATCTTTCTTTGGATAAAATAAACAATTACGAATGGGTTTGGAATGGGCAAAAGAAAATAACTTCTTCAAATTGGCAGATTAAAGAATCTTCTGATGGCTTGTTTATACTTTGGGATAGTACAAAAATTCCTGAATTAAAAAATTTTAATATTAATCAAATAGGAGAATTACAATTTTCTCTCCCCTTAAAAGATAAGGTTTCTTCTTTAAAAGAAAGGTTAAAAGAAGCGGCAATTAAATTTGTTTTTTATCTTAATAATGAAGATAGCACTTTGCCGGTTAAAACCAATGAGATTGAATTGAAAATAAGAACAGATTTAGATTTAGAAACAAGTGCTCGCTATTATGATGACGAGAACTGGCCGATTGGACAAGGGCCTTTTCCTCTTCAAATTGGCGAATGTACTTCGCTTTGGATATTTTTTGATTTTCAAAATTCCACTAATTCTTTAGAAAATATTTTGGTCAAGACGAAACTCCCGACGAATGTTTTTTGGGAAAATGATTTTAGATCAACCGTAGGAAAAATTTCTTTTGATTCTTCAACCAAAGAAGTCAGTTGGAATATCCCTTCTCTTAATTTTTTTGAAGGCGGGCCATTTTCTTTAATTGAAGGGAAGTTTCTTATAAAAGTATGCCCTCAGTCTGAGGAAGAATTAGACAATCTCATTTTTACCGAACCTGTTAATTTTCAGGCTTGGGAGCCCTTCACCCAAACCCTTATCCGAGGACAATCCCCTGCAATTCATCTTTGAAAATCCTTTATTTATAAGATTTTCAGTTAATTTCTTAAATTTAACAAGATTCCTGTTATATTCTAAATTCTAATTTATGGAAGGTTTTGTTTTAGAAGAGAAACAAATAAATGAAAATAAGATAATTAAATTTTACTCTCGAGAAGAGGGTCTTATTTCTTTTTTAGCTCGAGGTGTTCAAAAGCCAAAGAGCAAATTATCAACTCTTTGTTTGCCATTTAAATATCTTGATTTAACATTAGTATGCGGT
>MWDC01000051.1 GCA_002070355.1 Parcubacteria group bacterium ADurb.Bin159
ATTTATATGCTTTTTAGCCGCACAAATAAAAAAATAACTCCCAAAGAGGGAGTAATTTTAATTTTTATTTATCTTCTTTTTTTCTGCAGTCAAATTTTAATTAAATAACCTTTTCAAAATGGGCGGTACTGGGCTCGAACCAGTGAC
This sequence comes from Parcubacteria group bacterium ADurb.Bin159, assembly GCA_002070355.1. NCBI lineage: Bacteria > Parcubacteria group bacterium ADurb.Bin159. The sequence continues at coordinate 148 of MWDC01000051.1, forward strand.
CTTCACAATGTCAATGTGACGCTCTAACCAAACTGAGCTAACCGCCCAAGGACAAAATTTGAAATTTAGAATACGAAATTTTAATTTTATTATAATATCTTTTTTAGATTATGCAAGAAAAAATAGAAAAAGTTGACTCTTGTATAGCCAATTTAATAAAAAAAGAAGAAGAACGTCAATTAAAAGGGCTGGGGATGATCCCTTCGGAAAATTTCGCTTCTCCGGCTGTTCTTACCGCTCTTTCTTCTAAATTAACCAATAAATATTCTGAAGGTTATCCTTATCATCGCTATTATAGTGGCAACAAATATATTGACCAAATAGAATTGATTGCTCAAGAAAGAGCTAAATCTCTTTTTAAAGCTGATTTTGCCAATGTCCAGCCTCATTCTGGCACCCAAGCTAATATGGCTTGCTATTTTGCTTTACTTAAACCAAAAGACAAAATATTAGCCATGAATCTTAAAGCCGGCGGCCATCTTTCTCATGGTTCTCCTGTCTCTTTTTCTGGCAATCTCTTCCATTTTATCCATTACGGAGTGGAGACTAAAACTAATCTAATTGATTATAATCAAATAGAAAAATTAACTAAAAAATATAAGCCGAAAATGATTATCAGTGGCGCTTCTTCTTACCCAAGAAAAATTAATTTTAAATACATTAGTCAAATCGCCCATAAATACGGCGCTTATCATTTAGCTGACATTGCTCATATTGCCGGGCTTATTGTTGCTGGACTTCATCCCTCGCCCTTCCCTTCTGCTGATTTAGTTACTTCTACTACTCAAAAAACTTTACGCGGACCGCGTGGTGGCATAATTTTAGGCAAAAAAAATTTCGAAAAAATAATTAATAAAATGGTTTTTCCAGGCATTCAAGGAGGACCAGCAGAAAATATTATTGCTGCCAAAGCCGTTTGCTTTAAAGAAGCGCAAACTCTAAAATTTAAAAATTACCAAAAGCAAGTAATTGAAAATGCTAAAATATTAGCCAAAACCCTAATGAAACAAGGATTAAAACTCGTCACCAATGGCACAGATAATCATTTACTGCTTATTGATTTAAGAACCCTTAATTTAGGAGGAATTGAAGCGGAAAATATTTTAGAAAATATTGGAATTTATACTAATAAAAATGTTATTCCTTTTGATACTGCCTCTCCTAATAATCCTTCGGGTTTGCGTTTAGGTACGCCGGCATTAACTACACGAGGAATGAAAGAAAAAGAAATGGAGATTATTGGCAAAATTATTGCTGACATATTAAAAAACTCTAAAAATAAAAAAATAGCAGACCAAATGAAGAAACAAGTTTCAAAAATCACTCAAAAATTCCCATATTTTAAATAGTTTT
>MWDC01000052.1 GCA_002070355.1 Parcubacteria group bacterium ADurb.Bin159
TTCAATATCTACTTTTATTTCATAATTTTCTAAATTTGCGGTGGAGGGATTAAAAATTTTTATTTCCTGTCTTTTCTCCCAATCCCAAAGCCAAGAAGAAGGAGAAAGTAAACTTTGACTATTAGTGGGGTTAGGCTCTTTTTGCAGGAAAAAATCTGCCTTATTGTCCTGGGTATCTGAATGTCCATTAGGCCAGCCGGGTTTTCTTTCTAAAGATTGCTCCTGATTTTTAGAATAAGGAGAAGAACAAGGTTCCCCTTCTTTTACTAAGCTATTGCCCCAACTAACTAAATCAATATATCTATTTTTCAGCTCATCTTTAGTTTTATCCTCCGGATTAAATGGATATAAAACAACGGCTCCATCAGTATTACTTAATTGAGAGGTGCTATAGGGTTGCCAATCAGAGCGAGGCAAGGGAAATCCCTCCAGTCCGATAAGATAATAACCTTTGCTCTTAATTTGCGATTTTTCTGGGAATGGTTTAATGCGCGAAGGACTATCCCAATCTCTTAATAAAGAATAATAAGTAAAATAAAAATTTTCTAAAGGAATATCTTCTTCTTCAGAATTGTAAAGTTCCACAAATTCTTTATCACCAACTTGAATTTCGCTAATTAAAATTTTAGGCGTTCCTAAGGAATATTCTTTTTCCAAATAAGCACTAATATTCCCGCTTTTATCTTGCGCTCGCAAACGAAAAATGTAATTAACTCCCCAATTTAATTCTAAATCAACATAAGTTTCTTGTTTTTTAATAATTTGCTCATCTTTATTATTTTTTTTATAAGAAAATTCATAAAAATCAATACCCGATAAATTATCATTACCTGTTAACCAAGAAATCCGAACATTTCTTCCTTGTCTTTCTCCAATAGATAAATTAAAAATTTCGGGTGGGGTATTATCTATAATAAATTCGCTAATATCTAATGGGTCCTGAACATTGCCTGTTGAATCATAAGCTTTAGACCAAACTTTATAAACACCCTCTTTTAATAATTCTGTTTTTAGAATAAATCGCCAATTATTTTTATTAATTTCCGTTAACAGCCATTTTGGTTCATTCTGCCAATAATATTCTTGACCATCTTTGGCTAAATATTGCCCCTTGTCCTGCTCTTGAATTAATACTAAAACATTAGCCGAATCAAGTAAGGCCAATGTTGAGCTTGCTGAAGAGTTATCATTAATAAAAAATTGTCCCTTAATTTCTCCCGGCCAATTTAAAAAAGAAAAATAACCTCGAGTATCAATACTCGACACAGGTCCGGTTAAATCTATTAGCCACCTATATTCTTGAGGGTTTTCCTCTATATTGCCAGCCATATCAATAGCCCTAAGAGAAAAGATATGTTCTCCTTCTAAAAGAGAAGAATAAATTTTAGGCGAGGAACAACTCTCCCAGTTCTGATTATCTAAACGGCATTTAAAAACAGATGGTTCGGAAGCGCTAAATTCAAAATAAGCTGTTGTTTCTTTGGTTATTTTTGAAGGACC
>MWDC01000053.1 GCA_002070355.1 Parcubacteria group bacterium ADurb.Bin159
TCCCAAAAGCATAGATTTAGTCTCTTCTTTCCATAAAGAAGAGGGCTTAATGGATTGATAGGTTGTTTTAAGCTGATTAAATTGCATAATTTTATCTGTTCTCATTAACAGAAGACGGAGAAATGAGCATTTTGTGACACTTCTTAATGGGGACAGTCCCCTTTTTCCATTCTTCGCAAACCCGCATCAATAAAGGGCTATCTCACGAAAAAATCAAATTTGACACTTTTTTTACCAATTTTACCTCCCAAAAGGGGACAGTCCCCTTTTTCCGACCGCCGCAAACCCGCATCAATAAAGGGATATCTCCTTAAAAAATCAATTTTGACACTTTTTTTACCAATTTTAAAATAATAAAAATAAAATAATAAAAATAAATTAAATTTTATATTTTAATTTTATATTCTATTTTTTTATTCCAAATTCTAAATTCTGATCAAAATCGTGCCATTTTTAAAAAATCGCTCGGAAAGCCGCATCAATAAAGGGCTTCCGGCAGTCACTTTTGGGGGTCTGACCCCAATTGAAAAAATTATTTTAATTTTTGTTTTAACTCTTCCAACCCTCGATGAGCGCGTTGACGCAAAGTGGCTGGAGGAAGATCCAAAATATCTGACACTTCTTTCCAAGAAAAACCTTCAAAATAATGAAGGACTACTGGTTCTTGATATTCTTCTTTAAGAGAAAAAATAATTTCTCTTATTTTTTTGGCTTCCAAAATCAAAGACAGATCTTCTTTGGGGGAAGCGATATTCGCCTCTTCTATTTCGTCCAGGCTGATGACTGTTTTTGGTTTTTCGCGATAAAAATCAATTATCCGACGGCGGGCAACTTTAAAAAGAAAAGCGCGGAAATTTTGAATTTCTGAACCATTGGCTAAAAAATCAAAAACTCGCAGGAAACAATCGCTAGTAATATCTTTTGCTGTTTCAGGCGAGGAAACGCGAAAAAGAATAAAACGATAAAGAGAATCAACATATTCATTATACAAAGAAGAGAAAGCCGATTGATTGCCATTTTTAACTTCTTTAAGTAAAATTTTTTCTTGAAAAGAAAAAAGCATAAATAAAATCTCAAATCTCAAATCCAAATGTTAAGATTTATTTTATAGAAGTTTAAAGTTATTAATGATTAAAGTGAATTTTAAGCCAAGATAAGAAGCAGCTTCCCGACAAAAAGTCATTCTGGCAGTAAAAATTTCAAAATATTCCATAATCGGGCAAATGGAGGTGTCAATTTTTAGTATCAGCTTAACTGTTTTTTGAGGCTTTTCAAATTTAATTTTTGTCTCCGTAGTGGCAAAATTAACTCGGTCGTGAATGTCCATTTGAATTTGAGATGTTTGCTTTTTTTTCACCCGCGATTTATGCACATCTGATTTATCAGCTAAAACCAAAACAGCTGATATTTTATTAGAAAACTTCATTTCAAATTTATCATGATTAGAAATAGCTTGCATTAAACGAGCT
>MWDC01000054.1 GCA_002070355.1 Parcubacteria group bacterium ADurb.Bin159
AACAAGAGCTAAGTCGTAACAAGGCACGGGTAGCGGAAGCTGCTCGTAGATCATTTATTTATTCATTTTATTTTTAAAATGAAGAGGCGATTAGATTCGAGAACTTGAATTCAGTTCTTGACTCTACAATAATGCCCCGTTGCAGGCATTAAAAATATTTGCAATATCATGATGAATCGTGGCTGTTTTAGACAATCATTATCAAAAAAACCGCTGAATATTTTTAGTGGTTTTTTTGATTTCTTATTGACTTTATTATTATTTTTGATATTTAGAAATTAGATCTTTTAAAATAAATTGCAAATTTCTGGAGCAGAAAAAAAGAACATAATGCATGAAGGACGCCATGTATTTGCTTTTTCTGCTCTTTGTTCTCATTCTCCTCATAAAGAATAAATAGCCAATGCGTCCCTTTTGCGCCTGATTTTCGCGTAAGACATCAATCCTTGCGCGTCAGGCGCTTTTTTATTAAAATCAATTAATAGTTTTTAATAATAGTTCTTTTCAAATGGCCCGGTTGAGCGCCCCCGACTGAACCGGGCCACCAATTTTATTTTAATAGGAATCAGTTTTTATTATGAGGGATGCCATAATAAAAATTCCCCTAAATAACCAAGGAATACCGCGGTAAAAAATGAAAAATCATGCATCCATGAAAAGGGGGATCTTCTTTCTTAATATTGCAGATCCCCCGCAATATCATTCAACTTAATTTGGGATTATTATCAATTAATAAAAATGGCTTGTTAAATTCATAAGCCATTTTTATTTTTCCTATTGTATTTTTTATAATTTTTTATATAATCATTTTTATGATAGTATATTTATTTTGTATACATACTTAAATTTTACTTCGTAAAACTTAGGAGGGCCTGTGGCTCAGTTGGTAGAGCACCTCATTTGCAATGAGGGGGTCGTCGGTTCGAATCCGATCAGGTCCACATAATAAAATAATAATCATTAGCCAAATTATTATTTTATTTATATAGCTGGAGCGGATTCGAATCAGAAAGGGGTCGGGAAAACTGGGTGTTTTCCCGTGTAGGAAAATACTAAAAACCGAGAGGTTTTTAGAGAGCTCGAGTCATGAGCTTGTCGAATGATGCGAGCGAGTGAGATTCCGATCAGGTCCACATAATAAAATAATAATCATCATTTTATTTTCCGGGCGCGTGGCTCAGTGGTAGAGCACTTCTCTGATAAAGAAGAGGTCGAAGGTTCAATTCCTTCCGTGCCCACATCAAAAAATCTTAACGAATTAAATGAGTTTTAGACCTGGTCGCAAACCGGGTCAGATCTAAAATTGTTAAGAACAAATAAGTATAGATTCTTTTATATTCGATTATATAATCGAATATTTTGAAATTTTAAAGAATTTTCAAAACTCCTGTTCTCTAACCAGCACCTTGGAAACACTTGAGCATCTGAATTGGGGTTTTTAATCCAATTCCAAGATGTAATCT
>MWDC01000055.1 GCA_002070355.1 Parcubacteria group bacterium ADurb.Bin159
CTTAGGGGAGGGAAAAGCTTTTTTTCACGACTGATTTTTCGTGGCAATCCCCCAAAGCGCTTCCTGCCTCTCCCGCTATTTGGGAAACGCTTTTGCCTTTAAGTTCTGCCCTTGCCTTAACAAAACCATTTTTAAAAGCTTTGGCCGTTTCCTTTATTCTTTTAATAAAATCATCAAAATTAACCAAATTTTTTGGTTTCCTCTTAAGCTCAATTAACTGCTGGATAACGCCTACCACCAAAAACATATAAGCCCAAATGGCCGCTTTCTCGGCCAGAGGGTCTTTTTTAAAAATCAAGAGGAAGGGGCACAGGGTTAAAAAGATTAAGGCTGCAAAAATGGAAAATCTGCCTTCTAATTTCCAACCAACCACCGCGCCAATCCACAGCCCCGTCAATATCAAAATCACCACATCGGAGGTAAAGGGAAAAATAAAAATATCCAATAAAATGCCGATAACGCTGACAAAAAGCCACCAATGCTTCTTCGCCGATAATGCTGATAACGCTTTCCTTTTGAAATTAGGAAATTTGCTTCGCGAAATTTGCCCCGCCAAGGCGGGGCGGAAATTAGGAGAATTTTTCTTGTTTTCCATTTTTAGTTTTAAAATTAGCTTTAATAAAATTATTTAATTTGGGATGAAGTTTCTTTATTAGTTCAAGAAGAGAGGATAAATCTTTCTCTTCAGCTAAATTTCTTTCCTTAATTAATTCGCTCCAGTGTTGGCTTTCAAGCAAAGAGCCACGGGCATTATAAAAAAATTTTATTCTATCAAGATAATGGTATCTTCCGTAGCCTTCGGCAATGTTTGCTCCCGTAGAATCTATTGCTCGAATAAACTGATCGCCAATTACTTTTTTAATTTGCCAGTCAAATTTCTCATAGATTTTCCACCCCAATTTGCTTATTTCTCTTGCTATTTGATAAACTTCTAAATCTTCAAGACCTATATATTTTTTGTTATTCATTTTTTTAATTTCGCGAGCGTAAGCGAGCTAATTTCTAATTTCTCAATTTTTATCTGTTTTTTAATTTCGCGAGCGTAAGCGAGCTAATTTCTAATTTCTCAATTTTTATCTGTTTTTTAATTTCGCGAGCAAAGCGAGCTAATTTCTAATTTCTTAATTTTTATCTGTTTTTTAATTTCGCGAGCGCAAGCGAGCTAATTTCTAATTTCTTAATTTTTATCTGTTTTTTAATTTCGCGAGCGTAAGCGAGCTAATTTCTAATTTCTGTTCTTTTTCTTTGTCTTCCAATTTCTCAATTTCAGCGAGCGAAGCGAGCGAATTTCTAATTTCTTAATTATTATCTGTTTTTTAATTTCGCGAGCGCAAGCGAGCTAATTTCTAATTTCTCAATTTCTCTTCTTTATTGTTTCATATCCCAAATACCCCAAGCATCCAACCAAAGTTAACCCCGATATAAATAATCCAATATAGAATAGTCTCTGGGGCCAGAAT
>MWDC01000056.1 GCA_002070355.1 Parcubacteria group bacterium ADurb.Bin159
TTACTCACTTTCTTCTTGATAAAAATCTGCAGGAAATGGAATTTCGAAAAGATAATAATTTGTTTCCTTACTTATCTTATCATAATATTTTACTTTAAAATATAAAGTCTTTGGATGAGTAACTTCAGTAATATATTCGTTTTCTAATACATGAGCATTAATTATATCTTCTCCGTAATAATTTCCCTCAAAATGATATAAGCCTACTGTAGTGAAAATTTCGCCTTTGTCGGTCTTTACAAACCCTTGGACATCAAATTCATAGTTTGCAACTTTAGATCTAAAATCTAAGTTAAAATAATAATCTGTTTTCCCGGTTTTTTTCTTGGGGATAAAATTTAACAAAAAGATATCTTTTACGGCTTCTAAATCAGTGATTTTCTCTTTTTCATCAAAAGTTAACATAGGTTCTGTAAATTTATAAACATACTCTTCTTTTGTTGTGCCGCCGTTTTCATCCTCAACATCGTCATAAAAATGGATGATAGAAGTAAATGCTTCTAAGTCTGCTCCTTTGCTGTTTGAAGCCATCACATAACTATTAGTGTGACTAAAACTATCTAGAGTAGAAAAATAATAAGCTTTACCATCAACATAAGATACGCTATAGCTTGCTTTAAATAGATCTACTTTTATTGCTGATGTTCCCCTTACATAGCCAGTAATATAATAACGGTTAGTTAAAGGATTACCTTCTACATTTTCTTCTTTAGCAAGTTTATTACTTATTTTTATAAAGTTAAAATAGCCTTTTTCGTTTTCTACATGTTCTGCATAAGAAGTAGCAGTAACAATTTCTTTGTTTTGTATAACAAAATAACCAAGCACTACCGCCCCAACAGCATAAAGCATTAAGATTGCTAAAATTGTAAAATTGTTTAATTTTTCTGGAAACTTAATTAATTTCATTTTTTTTCTTCCTTCTTGTTCTTCTTTTTGTTTTTCCTTTAATACTATAGTTACCTATAATTATATCACCATTTTCTTTTTCTGTAATAGTAGTATCTTCATTTAAATAAATAAATCCTGAATTAGGAAAGTTTTCTGTACTTAAACTAGAAAAAGGAAATAGCTTGTGTTTGCCATATTTAGTTAAGTTTAAAATGCAAATGACTTTTGTCTCTAAAACTATTTCGTTAATAACTTCTTTTTTTGAATATAGTAATAAATTATTATTTGGAGAAAAAGCATATAGCTTAATTCCTTGACATTTAATTTTTTTTAATTTTACCAATTGTCTATTTTTCTTATAAAATTTCTTTAATAGTTTTTCTTCCCATTTTTTGCTAGCGGGCTTCCCAGTAATTGTATAATAAAGATCGCCAATATAGTAATAGCCTGATTCTAAGATTATTTCTTTCTTTTTCCTAAAACACATATGTATATTCTTCCTTATAATA
>MWDC01000057.1 GCA_002070355.1 Parcubacteria group bacterium ADurb.Bin159
TTGTTTCTGGAACAGGATTAGACCAGGAAAAAATTCAAGATGCGATAAATAGCTTGGATAAATTAAAACAAGATGCTTTAAATATTCAGAAAAATCAAACTCAACCTAGTAAAGAGCAAATTTTTATTCAGCAGAATCTCCAGCAAAAAGAGGAGAAACAAGATAGATTTGAGCAAGAATTAAAAGAAGAGGAAGAGGATCTAAATCTTATCCAAGAAACGCCTAAAGACACTTTTGTCGGCAATGAAATAGGATTAAAAGATCAATCAGGCTTTAAAGCATATCTCCCGCTTTTTGCAGTCGTGATGTTATTATTTTTGTTATTATTTTTTATTATTAAAAGATAAATATATAATTTTAGATTTCTTCAAAAATTTGCTAAAGCTAAACGGCTAAGCGAACTTAGCCGTTTATTTTCAATACAGTATTGAGGTTCTGGCGAAACGGCTAAATCAATTTAGCCGTTTTTTAAATTATTATTAGAATAATTTGGCAAAAGTGGGAAATAATTTTTGACAGCAAGGAAATAAAAAACGGCCAAGCTTTGATAAGCTATCTGGCCGTTTCTGTTTTTTAGCTCAAATAAGCGCAAATATATCTTAAATTTTTTTTAATGTCCTATCTTATAAATTATTCCCCCTTTCTCTTTCGATTAGATATTGATCACCCCCTTTCCTTTAAAAGAATTCCTTTCTCACAAAGTTCGCTTTTTAAGATTCCGCTTTTTTTAACAGTCAACTTTATGGGACCTCCTTTCTTTTGTAAGGGGACTTTAGATTCTATATTTATTATAAATCATTATAAACAAATAAAAAAGAGGACAATTGTCCTCTTTTGTGGAAAAAATCATCTGGTTGGCTTGCTTAAGGTTTTTAAACATTTAGTGCATACCTTTATTCTTTTTCCAGCGAATTCTTTGAATTTTTTTGAGTTAGTATCTTTAGGAATATAAACTTCCTGGAGATTAGGATATCTCCTTGATTTTGGGCTAGGATTGTACTTTGACATTAACTTGCTGTACTTCCTGGCTACTATTGATCCTTTGTTGCAAACCTGGCAAATTCTAGACATATTTTTTTTATTTATGACAAAAATATATTACTATAAAAAAAATGTTTTGGCAAGAGGGGAAAAGGCACCGTTTGCTAAAATCATTTTTTAAATATAAAATATTATCATGGACGCAATATCAATTTTTTCAATATTAATTTTAATTTTTTCAGTAATTATTCACGAAGTTTCTCATGGATATGCAGCTTATCTTTTAGGAGATGAAACTGCCAAGGACAGTAACAGACTGAGCTTGAATCCTTTGGATCACATTGATCCAATCGGTTCTGTTTTTCTTCCTTTAGTCCTCTCGATGCTTCATCTTCCTGTTTTTGGCTGGGCTAAA
>MWDC01000058.1 GCA_002070355.1 Parcubacteria group bacterium ADurb.Bin159
TAAAAGCTGTCTTAGAAAAATTGACTAATTTCCTTATTTTACTTTTCCAAATTACAGAAACCAAAATGGCAACTATTATAAAAATAAAACCAGGATTGAATAGGCTAAAAGAAGTTTTAAATCCTAAATTAAGCGGAATAGAAATATGCCCAATTAAAACTTTAGCCAGAATCAAAAAGCCAACTAGTATTAGATATGGCATAAAAGATTTTAGGGCTGAAAATTTATTTTCTTTTTTGTCTTGTGTAATATCTTCTTTCTGTAAAGAGACATTATTTTTTGGAATTAAGAATTTTAATTTTACAGAGATGGTTACCAGTATCAAACCCACAATTGAACCTATGATCGTTGGAAATTCTTGTCCTAAAAACTTAGCCCCAAAATAAGAAGGTATTAAAAATAGAAAGCCAGACAACAAGGCAAACGGAACTGCTTCTAAAAATTCTTTTTTTCTATTAGGTCGTCCAGAAGTTGCAACCCAAACCATAAAGACGGGTATTAAGACTCCAACAAAATTAAAAATTGAGGCAAATATGGGAACATTGGCTACGCTTAAAGTGGCCAAACCAACTTTTATAGGAGTCCCTGCCGCCCCAAATATACTAGCAACACTATTCCCTAATAGACCAACAACCAATGCCCTAAAGGGAGATAATCCAATTCCAACTAAAAGAGGAATAGCCACTGCCGCTGGTATCCCAAAACCAGAAGTCCCTTCTAAGAAAGCTTCAAAAAACCAAGCAATTAAAATTACTTGGACCCGATAATCAGCCGACAACGAAGAAAGATAATAAGATATATTTTTAATAATCTTTAAATCTTTCAATAATTCTAAGAAGAATATAGCTCCAAAGATTATAATAAAAATATCAAAAGCAAGTAATGCCCCCTTAACATAAGAAATATATAAAGCCGAACCCAGTATTTGCCAATAAAAAATAGCCAGTATTGTATAAAGACCGAGAGTAATACTAGAAGCTAGTAAAAGAGTTGTCTTTTTTCTAAAGAGTAAAAAAATAAAAACCAAAAATGGTAAAATAGACAAGACTAATGGTAAATAATCCATAAAAATATAATAACATATTGACCTTAGATAAAGTAGTGTCTCTCGTCTCTTTTTTATGTTATTATTCCTAATGTATGAGAATAGAAGATGATATTAAATTAGATTATGCCGATGTTTTACTTCGCCCAAAAAGAAGCACTTTAACTTCCAGAAAAGAGGTTGATTTAACCCGTCAATTTAATTTTTATCATTCTAATAAAACTTGGCAAGGTATTCCGATTATTGCTTCTAATATGGCGACTTGTGGAACATTTAAGATGGCTAGAATATTATCTAAATATAAAATGATTACAGCCTTTCATAAATATTACACGAT
>MWDC01000059.1 GCA_002070355.1 Parcubacteria group bacterium ADurb.Bin159
AGTGGTAGAACGCCTCATTTGCAATGAGGAAATCAGCGGTTCAAGTCCGCTCGGGTCCAATAATTTATTTTTTATTATTTTTACATTTGACATAAAAAGTGTCAAAATTGATTTTTTGGCGAGATAGGCCTTTATTAATGCGGCTTTGCAGAAGTCGGAAAAAGGGGACTGTCCCCAAAATTTGTCCAAAATTTGTAAAATTTTCATCCTCAAAATTTTCTACAAATTTCAAATTTTTTCTTTGCCAATCCAAAATTTTTGCTTTAATAGAATAAAGTTATGAAGAATCAAGATTTAACTCTAATTGTTTTGGCTGCTGGGATAAGTAGTCGTTATGGTAGGTTTAAACAAGTTGATCCGATAGGTCCAAATGGCGAAATCATTATTGCCTATTCGCTTTATGACGCTAAGCAGGCGGGCTTTACTCACGTTGTTTTTGTCATTCGCAAAGATATTGAAGAAGTTTTTAAGCAAAAAATTGACGAGCAAGCGAAAAAAAATTTTCGTGTTTCCTATGTTTTTCAAGAATTAAATAAAGGTTTGCCATCATGGTTTAGAACACCAGAAAAAAGAAACAAGCCCTGGGGAAGCGCTCACGCTATTTTATTATGTAAAGATGTTGTGTCTTCTAATTTTGCGGTGATTAATTCTGATGATTTTTATGGTCGGGACGCATTTATCAAAATGGCCGATGCTTTAAGAAATCTAGCTGATGATGCCAATTTATATCATTACTTAATGGTTGGCTATCGTTTGGGAAGTACTTTGTCTGATTTTGGTTCAGTTTCCCGAGGCGTTTGCAACATTTCCAATGAAGGCCATTTAATTGATTTAATCGAAAGAACAAAAATTCAAAAATTTAAAGACGGCATTAAATATGAAGAAAATGACAACTGGTTTAGCTTAACCGGGGAGGAAACCGTTTCAATGAATTTTTTTGGTTTTACGCCAAGCATTTTTTATGAATTAGAAACGCGATTTTATAAATTTTTAATGAATATCAAAAATCCGAAAAAAGATGAATTCTATGTTTCCGAAGTGGTTAGGCAATTAATTCGTGAAGGAAAAGCTCAAGTAACAATTTTACCCACTAAAGCCAAATGGTTTGGTATAACTTATCCAGAAGATCGAGCAATTGTTTCCCAAGGGATTAAGAATTTAATCCAAAAAGAAGTTTATCCAGAGCATTTATTTAAATCTAAACCAGCGTTTCGTGATTAAACCGAAGAGGTTTTTATTAATGCGAAATCAAAAAAAAAAGAAGTGATAAATAATGGTCGGGAAAAAGGAGACTGTCCCTAAAATTTTATGAAATCATTTAAATATCCTAAAAATAGTCAAGACATAGTGTGGACTAAAAATGCCAAAGAAAAAA
>MWDC01000060.1 GCA_002070355.1 Parcubacteria group bacterium ADurb.Bin159
GGAGCGCCTAATTTAAGCCCCAAAGAAACAGCAGATAGCGCATTATAAACATTAAACCTTCCCAAAAGATTAAAATCAATGTTGGCTAGAAATTTTCCGCGCTCTATTAAATCAAAATTTTGTTTTTTCCCCTGAACAGTTATATTTTGTGCCATTAAATCAGCCGGCGAATCTAATCCATAAGTGTATAAATGGGAGGGATAATTTAAGGAAAGTAAATTTTTACTATCTATATTAGAAAATACCCAACCATTTGGTTTTAATCTTTTAATAAATTTATTAAAAGTATCTTTTAAGTGATTGATATCTTTATAATAGTCCAAGTGGTCTTCTTCAAGATTAGTTAAAACAATAAAACTTGGATTAATATTTAAAAAATTAGCCTGCCATTCGCAAGATTCTACCACAAAATAATTCGGAGTTTTGGCGGGATAAAAAAAATTATCTTGCCAATCTAAAACTTTCGCGCCTAAAATTACCAAAGGAGACATTCCCGCTTCTTGTAAAATTCTACCAATTAAAGCAGTAGTTGTTGATTTGCCATGTGTACCAGCCACAGAAATAGTAGGCCATTTTTGGCTCAATTCTCCTAATGCTTGAAAATAAGATAATTCTGGAATGCCTTTTTTCTTCGCCTCTTGCCTTTCTGGATTGGTTACAGGCACTGCCGAAGAATAAATCACCAAATCCGTGGATTGGCTAATATTTTGGGCTGAATGGCCTAAAAAAAATTGTACTTTTTTCTCTTCAAGCTCCCTGATAACCGGAGAAGCAGAAAGATCTGAACCACTTACTTTTTTGCCTAAAACTAAACTTAATTGCGCCAAAGAGCTTACCCCTATACCCCCTAAACCGATAAAATGAATATGTTTTGCTTTAAAAAATAATTGTGTTTTCATTTTTGCTCGTTAATAAAATTTTGAATTATTTTTCCTGTTTCTAAAATTTCTTTTTTAGAAAAAAATTTTTTGGAAATTTTCTCATAATCATCAATTAAAAATGCGGTTAAAGCAGCGTTTTTTTGGTAATTAAAATTAGGACGATAACCAGCGAAATCAAGCAGTTTCATTTCAAACGAATAAACCAACGGGGTTAAATTCTTAATGCTGGCTTTATCTATTGCCTCAAAAGTTAGTTTAGTTAATTCAAATATTTTTTCATCTTTTCCTGGGCCGGCAAGTTCTTCTAAATCCTTCATTATTTTTTGCCCAACAAAAATTTTTTGCCAAGAAGACCAAATAGAATAATAAACTTTCTTTACTTTTCCGCCAATCAAGATATGAGATTGCCAACCGCATACTAATGTTAAATCAAGATATTTAAATGGCAAACAAAGAGTTGATAATTTGCTCTTTGGCTTTTGAAC
>MWDC01000061.1 GCA_002070355.1 Parcubacteria group bacterium ADurb.Bin159
TTTGTATTGTTTGCTATAATCTTTTCCTCTAATTTTAAGGGCAATTTTAAATAATAATTTTTTTTCCATAATTTTATTAATTAAATTGTGGTTTTTAATTTTATTTTAAATTTGCTTTATTTCTAAAAACCGCCCAACGATAGCGGAAAGACACATAAGAGAGCTTTGGAAGTTTTAGTAATAAATCAGGATAAGATTTTAACAATTGTAAGCAGTATTTTAGGTTTTTTTGCTTAATATTTTTGGTAAACAGATTAATAATTTGCGCATCTTTTTCTTTTTGTAATAAGTTATTTATTGCCAAAATAGTATCGGAATTAAGATTTGACCAAGTTAACATTTGTTTAAGAACCTTGATTAGTTGCCTAGCACTATTCTCTCTATTTGTAGACAGTGAATTAGGAGTTAAACGATAAAGATATAGTGGTTCATTATATATTCGTAGAATAAGACCTATCTGAAAAAGTTGGCACCAATATTTAAAATCTTCCGCACTAGAAATGGTTTCATCAAATAGAATTTTATTTTTAATTATAGCATCTAAGGGGATCAATGGTTTCAACCCTAAAGGATTTTTTAAAAAATCTGTAAAAGTATAATCTTTTGTTGATTGGTAAGCAATATTGATGTGGTATTGAGCAAATCCTGTGGTCAAAGGTTTTAACCCCTCAGGTGTGTCAAGGCATATTTGTAGATTATCAGAAATAAAAAAGTTAGGTCCTGCTTCTTCGGCTATTGGGATTATATGTTTTAATCTTTTTGGAGCAAAACAATCATCAGCGTCTAAAAATGTAATCCATTTTCCTTTGGCGATTTTTATTCCTACGTTTCTAGCAAAAGATACACCACGATTATTTGTTTGGGGCAAGAATATAATCCGTTTATCAGTAAAAGACCCCATAATTTTTGCCGTATTATCTGTAGATCCATCATCTATAAGAATTAATTCAAAATTAGAATAAGTTTGTTGGAGCACCGAATTGATGCAATCTTTAATATACTTTTCAGCATTATAGGCAGGTACTACAATAGAAACTAATGGGCTTTTATCTTTTGCCATAATGAGTTAGTAATAAGAGTTTTTTAATTTCTCTTGTTTATAAATAAAAATTTATTTTTCTAATTAGGGGAAATTTAGACATTAGTTTATAATAGATGTTTTTGATCCAATTTTTGAATTTTCGGCAGAATTTAATTTAAATTTATTTTTATTTTTTTGATGGTTTAGAATTATTAGGATAATAGGCGTAAAGTTTCATCTTTTTTTGGATAATTTTGTAATCAGGAGCG
>MWDC01000062.1 GCA_002070355.1 Parcubacteria group bacterium ADurb.Bin159
GGGGTTTTACTTATTTTAGACCTTGTTCTTTTTGGCATTTATTTTGTCCAAGATAATCGTTATGCTAATTCCGATTCTTTTGAAAAAATCAATGCTTCTTTGGTTAAGGAACGGATAGATTATCTTTTTTTTCACGAATTATTAGGTCCCCAAGATTTAATTGTCAACCAAGAGTCAGTTATTAGGAGCGGAGAAAATTACGATTTTTTAGCTTTAGTAGAAAACCCCAATCCTAATTGGCAAGTTAAAGAAATCCAATATTTTTTTGATTATGGCTCCGGGCAAACAGACACCGGCGTTACTTTTATTCTCCCTGATTCCGAAAAATATCTTTATTACACTTCTTTATCAGAGGAAAATGCTTCTTTCCCGTCATTATCTTCCGTGGGTTTAGTTATTTCTGATATTTTTTGGCAAAGAATCAGAGAAGAAAAAGATTTTGCCCTTCTTTCGGAAAATCCTTTATTAGCATTTAAATATTCTGACTTGCGTTTGGAAAGAGTAGCTGAACAAAATCAAAGAGTTACTCAGCTTGCTTTTCAGTTAGAAAACCCCACGGTTTATAATTTTTGGGAAGTTCCTTTAATTATCGTACCCTATCAAGGTTCCCAGCCGATGGCTTTGGGGATTTTGCCTGTAAGATATTTAAAAACACAAGAGAAAAGAACGATTGAATATCTTTGGCCCTATATTCTTCCCTCCACTAGCCGAGTTGACATTCGCCCGGATTTAAACATTTTAGACCCCTCTGTTTTTATACCCCAGAACTAGTTTTCCCCCAAAAACTCTCTTGTTTATTTATTTATTTGGATTAAAATATAGATAATAATTTTTATTTTTTTAATTTATTTTTTTATGAGAAAACAAACATTTACAAAAAAATTAAGGGGCCTATCTCTGCCTACCGAGCAGGTGAGACAGAATAGAAACTGGCCCCGGGATTTTTCTCCTTGTAATTTTTTACTCATTTTTTTCGTCTTTTTGGCTTTTGTTTTGCTTCTAAATATTAGCGGGACGAAAGTATCACAAGCATTAAAATTTGAAGGGCAAGAAGGTGCGATCTTGGACAAAATAGAATTTAGTAAGACAAAAGGCGGAACCGTGGGCGATCCAAACAATTTAGTTATTATTAGTGGCGTTAAGGGAGAAAATAACTACGATGTCGCTAGTATTGAATATGTTAAATCAGTAGTTGTTGGAGGACAAGAAGGTGTTGGTCTTTGGAAGTGTTCTAATGTAGTGAACGGAGTTTG
>MWDC01000063.1 GCA_002070355.1 Parcubacteria group bacterium ADurb.Bin159
GCGGCTAAGAAAGCTCCGTAATGATTAACATCCCAAAAAAGAGACCCTACTCTCGGAATTTTTCCCGGAACCGGCCACATAGCTCCTATAACATTTTCTGTTTTGTAGTAGTAAAAAAGCTGAAAAAATCCAAAAAGCGAAAGCACAAAAGCTACAATTGTCAAAAATTTAAGATATTTTAAAATTTCAGCGGGATTTTCCCGGAATGTAAGATAAAGATAAATTCCTAAAGCAACAACTGTAGTTAAAAAACCAAAAAGCAGTAAACTTGCCTGAAGATTTTTTGAAAAAATTATTGAAATTCCTCTTGTAAGCCAAACTAATAAAATTGTTGCGATAAAAGGATCTTTTAAGAAAGGAAGCAGGGATTTGATGCCCCCGTTTTTAACTGCATAAAGATAAATTTTAGTTATTCCCGAACACAGAAGAGCCACCATAAATATTCGTATGGGCATCAAATCCCATCTATAAAAACTGAAAATCTCTTTGTGCAGAAGAATTGACAGTACAATTAAAACGTAAAGAGACAACTTGAAATTTTTATAAATCAAAAAATAAGAAGCTAAAAATATTAAAATTATCGGAATTAGATAAATCATATTATTATTTATTTTTAATTAAACTTTAGTTTTTATGCTTTCTTTTTTCAAATCTGCTTTTTCTGATCCTTTTTTCCGGATTTGTTTTTTCCTAGTAAAGTATCATCGGCTTTTCTCTTAAGCACGGTTTTATAAACTTCCAGGGTTTTTTCAGCCGCGTTTCTCCAGGTATATTCCTCACGGATTTTTTCATCTAAAACAGGCCTTGGAGAGTAGTATTCTGATTTTATAGCCTCTTTTATGGAATCCACGTTATCAGGCTCACAAAAAGAAGCGTACCCTCCTAAATATTCCCTCGCTCTTAAACCTGCCGCTACAGTATTTGCTCCGCAAAATAAAGCTTCCAAACTCGTAAGACCTGTGGTTTCAAACCAACTTGCCGAAACACATACTTTGGCAAAATGATAATAAGAGGGAAGATCGGAGTAATTTATATTGTTATCAATTCTGTAAATCCACTTGTGTTTTTTCAAAAGTTTGTTTATCAAAAGATTATATTCAAAATGTTTAGTCGGACTCTCCTTTCCTATCAAAACCAGTTTTACATCTTCCCCGCTTTCTTTCCTAAATTTCTCCACAGCTTTTATTATATTAAGCTGGTTTTTTCTCGGCTCTATTCTGCCTACACACATAATATAA
>MWDC01000064.1 GCA_002070355.1 Parcubacteria group bacterium ADurb.Bin159
CTCATTATGAGTATAGCAAAAAAGAAAGTATTGACAAGAAACAAATCTTATACTATATTCAAAATTATGACCAGAGAAGAAGCGCTCAAAATTTTAAAAGAAAATCTTTTCAATCAAAATTTAATCAAACATTCTTTGGCAGTAGAAGCCATAATGAAGGAATTGGCTTTATATTTTCATGAAGATGAGGAAAAATGGGCGTTAGCCGGACTTTTGCATGATATTGATTATGAACAAGTAAAAAATGATTTATCACAGCATTCATTAGTAGGAGCTAAAATGCTTGAAAATTTTGGATTAGAAGAGGACATTTGCCAAGCGGTAAAAGTTCATAACGAAGCCCATAATATAAAGCCCAAAACATTAATGGAAAAATCTCTTTTTACTAGCGACCCCTTATCCGGGCTAATTGTTGCCTCCACCTTAGTATTACCCTCAAAAAAAATAAATGACTTGACCCCAGAAAATGTTTTAAATCGTTTCAAAGAAAAATCTTTTGCCCGAGGAGCTAACCGGGAAATCATTAAAAAATGCGAAGAATTGCTTAATTTAAAACTAGAAGAATTTATCAAAATAGGGCTTAAAGCAATGCAAAAAATTAATAAAGATTTAGGACTCTAAAATTTCCCAATAACAAAATATTAAGACGCACAAACCCCGTTATTTCATAACGGGGTTTTTTGAAAAACTTAACATTTATTAACTTAATTTTAAATTACATCAAGACGAAATCAACAAAAAAACATTAATTTGCTGATTTGATTAAACACATTACTTATTTAATTGGCTAAATTTATTTCTTTGGTCGGGGTGCCGGGATTTGAACCCGGGATCTCTTGCTCCCAAAGCAAGCGCGTTAAACCGCTACGCTACACCCCGTTTTTTTATTTTAATGAAAATAAACCCAGAATCTTTGCAGCTAATGCGGGATTTGTTAAATCACTACACTACACTACGCTGCACCTTTAAAAAATTAAAATTTTTTAAGCTCCCATTAAGAACAAAATTTTAAAATTCTAAATTTTGTTCAAAATCGTCCTTATTGCCTGCTTGCTGGTAGACCAGAAATGCCTTTTTTCCAGAAAACTCTCTTTTGGTAAAAAAAGTGTCAAATTTAATTTTTTGAGGAGATAAGCCTTTATTCATGCGGGTTTGCGAAGAACGGGAAAAGGGGACTGTCCCCTTTTAATAA
>MWDC01000065.1 GCA_002070355.1 Parcubacteria group bacterium ADurb.Bin159
AGTGCTAAAAAAAGACCCGCATAGAGAGCACTTTTTAAGCATGACGGATGAAGAAGTGGGCTTGTTTGTGAAATATTTTTGGGACAAGTCAACAAATAATAATCAAATTGCCTCGCAGAAAATAGCGGAGTCCATCACTTCGTGGTTTTGGGGTTCTGGAATATTAGGCTTAATTTGGTATCAACAAATGCTGAATAAGGAATACAACTGTAAATTAGTAGTTGATGGGCTAATCGGTAGTGCTTCAATTGTGGCAATCAACTCAATAGACGCTGACAGCCTTTTCCAAATGTCAATTAAATATCGTTATAATCGATTTCATCAAATTTGCAAGCAAAATCCGTCGCAAAAAACATTCCTAAAAGGCTGGCTTAACCGTCTTCGAGATTTTGCTAAAAGACACGGGGAGTTGGATTTTTATAATGGATTATAGTTAAATTTAAAAAAAATATAAATATGGAACAAGAAATTTTATTTAGAGGTAAAGCAAAATCGGGCAAATGGATATATGGGATGCCTACTTATGATTTTGAATATATTTTTAACGATGATAATCTGGATAGTCCCGATTGTTATGAGGTAGACCCAAAAACAATTGGGTTATTTTCAACAATTTACGACAAAAATAAAAAGCGAATTTTCGCAGGCGATTTATTTAAATTGGGCTCTGAAAAAGATTTGTTTGAAGTTAGATTTGAGCACGGATGTTTTTTGGCTTATTTAAAAGGAGAACAGTTTGGAATTCTCGGAGAATTGCACACCTGCTTTATCGAAGTCGTTGGCAATATTTACGATAATCCCGAACTTCTCGAGGTGGCGAATAATTATGTGCGATGAATAATTTTTATTATGGCATTTGGAACACTAAACTTTATTTTAATAAAAAATATTTACGAAGTTTTAGTTTAGTAAATGAATAGTTAAAAATTTAATTTAAAAAAACAAAAACAAAAACAAAAATGATAAAATGGCAAATAGGTTTAAATTTTCAAAAAAAGGAATAAAGTGTCCAGGATGTCCTTCTTCGGACGCTTTTTTTCCTATCGTGAAATTAAATGGCGAGATAGATAAAGAAACTGGCAAATGCTTCTCATGCGGTCAATTTTTTACAAGTAAAAGTAATTTTGAGCCAAAGGAATATGAATATGAGATA
>MWDC01000066.1 GCA_002070355.1 Parcubacteria group bacterium ADurb.Bin159
TAAATATTCGTATTCTTTAAATTCATTTTCATCAATTGATTGGCTATTACTATTTCCGGAATTAGTATAAGAAGAAGAGTTAGAGCTTGAACCTGAATTAGAGCCTGAGCTTGAGCTTGAACTTGAATTTGAATTTGAATTAGAACTTAAAGAAGAATTAATTGAATTTTCTTCGTTTTCCTCTTCTGTTTCTTGCAGTGAAGTAATTTTATTTTTTTCTCCAGGAGTGGGAGTAATGGTTAAATAAAAATCTATTCGGTCATTATCTCTATCTTCACCGTCAAAAAAACGCGCTAAAGAACAACTTTTCAATGCAAAAGGAGCTTCCCCTTTATCACCATAAGCCATTTTATCTATTATTTCTCCTTTATATTTTAAAATTAAAATGTCTCCTTGATTATTTAAATTAAAAGTAAAATTTTTTTCTTGTTCTAAAACTAAAAATTTACGTGGTTCTATAACTAAACCATTTAATTTAATCGGCCGGCCCGTATTATCTTCAATCGTCCAATCTTTCAAATCAATTTTTTTAGAGGTGGTATTATAAAGTTCGATCCATTCTTTTTCTTGTGTATTTGGCCAAGGATAAATTTCGTTAATTACCACACTCCCTTCGGCAACAAATGATTCCTTCTCTTCCTCTTTAGGTAAAATAATTTCCTTCGCCCCTTTTTCAATTTGGTCAAAAATAATTTCTTCGTTTTTATCCGAAGAATAAGAATCAACATCTAATTTTTCTTTTCTTTTTGTCGCATCAAAAAGTTCTTTATTTTTTTGGTCTTCCCATTCCTCTCTTTCTTTCCATTCTTGACTCAAAGAATTTTTTGCCTCATCTACAGAAGCTTCAGCATTTTTCATTAAGTTAATAAGCGGGACGATCTCGGGATTAGATGATATTTTGTCACTTATTTCTTTTTCCAAAGAGATATCAACTTTTCCATTACTAGCAAAACGAGCAAAAGCCTCTAAATTTTTAATCTGACTTCTTACATTTTGAACAATCGTTATTAAAGAATTTGTAGAAATTGTTTTTTGAATAAATTGTTTGATGGCAATTTTTGTCACATCTACAGCAACTCTTTGGCCAAAAGCCATTAACTTTTCTTTTCCTGTATCCGGAGGTTCTATATCTAAAGGATATTTATCCCAACT
>MWDC01000067.1 GCA_002070355.1 Parcubacteria group bacterium ADurb.Bin159
TGCTTTGGGCTTTGCTTTTTATTATATGGTAAAAATTTATTTTAAATTTAAGATACTTGATTTTATTTTGTTTTTATTCTTTTTGTTTTTGGTTGGAATTTCGAAAATACATGTCTTACCAGTGTTTTTGCCAATGGTTGTTTTCTTTTTTATTGCAAAAAGATTTAAAACAAGAGGACGAGTATTAATTCTTATTTCTATAAGTTTACTTGGTTTTATGGCTATTGTTTTAAGCGATAAAATTATAGGTTATGACATAATGGCAGCTATTGCTGGAAAGCAAAATGATTTTATCAATTATACTGAATTAGAAGAGGGGCAAACAAGTACTTTTAAGTTAACTCGCTTAGAACCAAACGTAAAAAGTTTTTTAAAAATAATTCCCGAAGGATTGCTAAATAGCTTTTTTAGACCTTTTCCAAATGAAATTAATTCACCAGTTATATTATTATCGTTTTTAGAGGTTTTGTTTTTTAGTTTAGTTCTTATTTTTACTATAATATTTTTTAAAAAACCTGATGGAGATAGAATGCTTTTTGTTTTGTTTTCTTTAGGTTTTGTGCTGTATTTATTTCTTTTAGTTGGTGCTTACACTCCTAATTCTGGTGCTATAGTAAGATACAGAAGCATAGGTTTGCCATTTTTATATGCAATGTTGTTTTGCCTTTGGGATTTAGAAAAACTGAAAAAACTTTTGCCTTTAAAAATTCGATAAGTGTTGGAGCAAGCAGAGTGAGCTTGCGAACTCTGCGAAGCAAGTACAGACAAACTTTGCATTAAAGAAATTTTATCTATCATTGTGAAGTTTTTAAAAACTCACTACTAAACACTAAAAACTCAACACTAAAAACTCTTTACCTTCTGTAAGTTCGCAAGCTCGGTTCAACTTTATGAACTTTACGAACTTTATAAACTTTTAACTGATTTTCCCCATCTATCGTAGGTTATTTCAATTTGCATTAAATCTAAAATTCTAAAAATAACAGTATTAACTAAGTCTTCAATATTTGTGGGCTTGTTATAAAATGAAGGTGATGCAGGAAAAATAATTCCTCCGCTTAGGCTTATTAGCTCCATGTTTTTGATATGAATTAAATTTAAAGGAGTTTCGCGAGTTAATAAAATTAGCTTTTTTCTTTCTTTTAAA
>MWDC01000068.1 GCA_002070355.1 Parcubacteria group bacterium ADurb.Bin159
TTAATTTTAGTCTTTCTTTTCTTTTGGTTTTTTACTTTCTTCTTTTTTTCTTTTCTTTTTTTCTTTTTCTCCCCCCTCTTCTTTCTTTTCTTCTTCTTTTTTCTTTTCTTCCTTTCCCCCCTTTTCCTCTTTCTTTCCTTCTTCTTTCTTCTCTTCCTCTTCTTTCTTTTCTTCCTCTTTCTTTTCTTCCTCTTTCTCTATTTCAATTTTCCAACCGGTTAATTGAGAAGCTAATTTTACGTTTTGCCCTCCCTTGCCAATTACTAAAGAAAGCTGGTTTGGAGTTACTTTTACTTTGGCAATTTTTTCTTTTTCGTTTAAAATTATTGAATTAATTTTCGCTGGAGATAAAGCATTAACAATAAATTTTGCCGGGTCTTCAGAATATTCAATAATATCAATTTTTTCTCCGCCTAATTCAGAAATAATGGTTTGAATTCTCACTCCTCTTTGACCAATGGCTGCGCCGATGGGGTCAATATCTTTTTCTTTAGTAAAAACGGCAACTTTTGATCTTTCCCCGGGTTGGCGACTAATACCCTTAACCTTTACTTTCCCTTCCATAATTTCCGGAATTTCTAATTTAAAAAGTTCTTCCACGATAGAAGGATGACGGCGAGAAAGTATAATCTCCGGTCCATGAATATCTGTTTCTACTGAAACAATATAAAATTTTAATTTCTGAGAGGGGAAATATCTCTCCGAAAAAATTTGCTCTTGGGGAGGGAAAACCCCTAAAGCGTCTCCTAAATCTACTAAATAAGAAGATTTTTCTTGCCGCTGAATAGCCCCGTCAACAACAGTTCCTTCTTTTCCTTTATAATTATTATAAATTTTTTCTCTTTCTGATTCTCTTAATTTTTGGACAATTACTTGTTTGGCTGTTTGCGCGGCAATTCTTCCAAATTCAGAAGGAGAAGGCAATTCTTGCCTTAGAATTTGACCGACTTTTATTTTTTTATTTATTTTTTTGGCTTCGGAAATTTGAATTTCTGTCCTAGGATTAAATCTTTTTTTGCCCTCCTTCTCTTCTTCGTTTATATCTCCTTCTTCATCTTTCCTTTCTTCTTGCTTTTGCTCTTCTTCTATTTTATTTATTTCTTTTTTCGTTTGTTTTCCTTTTTTTTCT
>MWDC01000069.1 GCA_002070355.1 Parcubacteria group bacterium ADurb.Bin159
ATAGCCAACTAATATGTCTATTGGAAAATGAACGCCACTTGCCACCCTAGATATTCCAACTAATAAAGCGACTATAGAAAATAGACAACCAATTCTTCTATCAACAAAAAACATAGAGGTGGCTAAAGATGTAAAAAAGATAGAGTGACCTGAAGGAAAAGAATCTAGTCCCCCGTGAATAAAAAGAGGTTCTATGGAATCAAACAAAACAAAAGGCCTAGGTGATGTAATTATCCCCTTAAAAATCGTAGCAAAAATCCAAGAAAAGGTAGCTGGAAAAAAGATAATAAATAACTCTTTGAACTTAGACTTAAAATATTTGAAAGGTGTTTTTATGCTAAAAGTTCCATCTTTATACAAAGCAAGTAAAATAAAAGCTAAAAATAAAAAGATGAAGCCGAAAACCTCGGACAAAAAAATAAGCAACCAATCGCCGGCATCAGATCTGTGAGCTAAACTATAAAGATTAAAAAATATTGAGTGATTCATTGAATAAAAAAATATTTTATAAAAAACAATATTAGTATAACATAATTTATCTTAATATTTGTAAAAAATAAATTAGTCGGTAGCCTTCTTCCTTTTAGCCACTTGTAAGACATTGGTCAAAAGCATAGCTAAAGTTACTGGACCAACACCACCAGGGCTTCGGGTAATGAAAGAAGATTTGGGAGCAACTTTTTCAAAATCAACATCTCCCTTGATGCTACCATTTTCTTCTGAAGTTCCCGCGTCTATAATCACCACTCCATCTTTAACCATATCTTCTTTTATAAAATTAGCTTGTCCGGCAGCCGAAATTATAACATCAGCTTTTTTGATATCATCTTTAGGATTATTGCTTTGTTTAGTGATATTTTTCACAGAATAACCCCTTTTCTCTAAAAGATATGAGACTGGTCGTCCAACTAATTTTCCATTACCCACGACAACTATCTTCTTGCCTTTTAAATCTACCCCCGTTTTATCAAGAAGATAAAGACAGGCTTTGGCTGTTGGAAAAATAAAATCACCCCGCCCCTCATAAAAAGCTTGGCTATTTTCTTGTCCTAAACAATCAACATCCAGTTCGGGTAAAATAGAATCTAAAACTTTTTGGCTATTTATGTGTGGGGGTAATGGTAAT
>MWDC01000070.1 GCA_002070355.1 Parcubacteria group bacterium ADurb.Bin159
TTCTCCCATATAATTTAAAAATTTTTCATATTGTTATTTCCTCGGCAAACAATATTCGTCCTCTTACTCGCGGAAGAGAGATTCTTCATCACCGGGTTCAATGGCCCAATCTTTACCGGTCAAAGCCAATAATGCTTCAGAAGCAGAAACGCGAACTCTATACTCTTCATCTTTTAATAAAGGGACTAAATCATCTATCTCTTCTTCATTTTTTATATCTCTTTTGACGGCTAAATTTCGAATGGCGCTAATAGCATAGTCCCTGCTTGATGGCCGATTGTTTTTATCTGAAGCAATATCTAAAAGAGCAGGGATAATTTCCGGAGAAGCGGTTTCCCAAATTGCCTGAGCGGCCTTAAAACGCACTGTATCATCTGGGTCATTTTTCAATCTTTCTAAAAATAATTCTTGAGGGGGATTTTGATTTTCAGCTAAATTAATAATGGCTGTCCAACGCAACTCTGGAGAAGTATTATTTTGCATAGCCGTTTCTTTTAAAATATTTGTGTTTTTCGCCTTGCCTAACGATTTTAAATTATACAAAGCTTCCAAACGGAGAGATTCTGGATTTTCTAAATCAGAAATTATTTCTTCAAAAAATTCCTCTAATTCTTCTCTCTCTTCAAAAGAAGAATATTTTGCCCAAACGCCAAGAGTTTTAAGAGCTAAATATCTTTTTTCAAGCGGCTTATTTTTATCAAACATCAAACTTATCATCTCTTCTCTCTCGGACTTGTTGCTTAAAAATAATAAAGAGGCTGTTGGGTTATCTAATGTTGAGCTTTCTTTTAAATTTTTGCTCAACTTAAATTGAACAACCTCTTCTTGTATTTCTCTGGGCATTAATACCCAAAACGGCGTGTAAAGGAGAAGGAGATTAAAACCAATAAATAAAATTGTTATGGACAATAAAGCAATTAAGGAAATTTTAATTGCTTTTTTAGTTGTTTTTTCCATAAAAATTTAATTAAAAAAATATAAAAAATAAAAAAATTCAAAATTATCCACAACGAATATTTCAAATTTATGATATAATAAAAATGGACCTGATGGTCTTTGACCATTGGGTGGTACTAAAAAGCTTCTTACTTTGGAGAGTGGGGAGCTTTTTAGTTTTTAT
>MWDC01000071.1 GCA_002070355.1 Parcubacteria group bacterium ADurb.Bin159
AATAAAAGTAATTAACTTTTCTTTTCTTTTTATTTGATAAGCGCCAATGTGCTGTGTAATGCCGCCGGATTCTTTCTGCATAAAATCAATCTCATAAATAGCCGATAAAAGGGCTGTTTTCCCGTGATCAACATGCCCCATAATAACCACTACTGGCGGACGAGGAATCAATTTATCTTTTGGTTCATTCTTTATAATTTCTTTTATCTCTTTTTTAAAATAAATTTTTTCTTTTTCCCTTTCTTCTTCCACTTCTTTAACTTTAAACCCTAATTCTTCGGCAATAATAGCCGCTATTTCAAAAGGAAGATTTTCATTCAAAGAAGCAGTAATTCCGTTTTTTAGTAAACAAGAGAGAACGGTTCTTAAGGACAAATTAAGTCTATTGGCTAATTCAAAAACTTGAATTTTGGGAGGCAAATAAACTACTCTTTCTTCCTGTTTTAGCGGAGATTTTATTTCAGTTATTCGCTCCACCTTCTCTTTCAACTCCATTTGTTTTTTTTCTTGCTGGCGAACACGTTTAAAGGCCTCTATAACTTTAATTGCTTGTTCATCAGGAATCTGTATGGCTCTTTCTCCAATAGAAAAACCAAGCTCAGGTAATCTTTCTTTGAGCTCTTTTGGAGTGATTTTAAGTTGGCGAGCTAATTCTGTAATATTCATAAATGTATAATACTAATAATTTTAAAAATTTTTTAGTTTTTTGTTATTTTTTTAAAAAACCCCTTCGTTTTCATTTTTTTCTTGTTCCCCTTCTTGGTTTTCCGTCCCTTCTTGCTCTTGTTGATTTTTTAATTCCTCTGATATTTTTGGCTCTGCACCCACTAACCAAACCTCAGGCCAAGGGACATAATAACTATACCAAGTTTCTTCTCTTTCTATGCCATTTTTAAAAATAACTTTTCTCTTAAAATGCGCTTTAGCCCCATTGTGAGCTGATTCCAGCTTCTTCTTTTGGCCAGGGAGTAAATCTGTAGTTTCAATATATTTGGCAGGACCAGGCGGTGTTATATTCTCTAAAACTGGCGGGGTTATTATTACCTTTCTCCCATCCGAAGTGCCGTAAAATTCAAAGATAAGATTATCCCCTTCTATTTTTGTTTG
>MWDC01000072.1 GCA_002070355.1 Parcubacteria group bacterium ADurb.Bin159
CCAGACTATCTTTATCAAATAAAGAGCGACCAATTTCGTATTTATAAAATTTCAAAAAATTATTTGCTAAACCGCCACCGAGTAAAAGAAAATTTGATTTAGGATAAAGATTTTTAATAATCGGTGCCTTGGTGCTAATTTTAGCGCCACCCATCACAGTCACTAAGGGTTTTTTTGGTTTTAAAACTTTATTTAAAGCAATAACTTCGTCTTCTAATAATAAACCGGCATAAGCTGGCAAATATTTTTTTATTTTTGATACTGACGCTTGCGCGCGATGCGAAACTGCAAAGGCATCATTAATATAAATATCAGCTAATTTGGACAAAGCCTGAGCAAATTTTATGTCATCTGTTAATTCTCCTGGATTAAAACGTAAATTTTCTAAAAATAAAATTTCTTTTGGTTTAGCGTTCGCGATTAATTTTTCCATCTTTGGACTGAAATACTCGGGGACAAAAACAACCGGAGCTTTAATTAACTTCTTTAAATACAGAGCCAGAGGTTTGGTTGATAACTGCTGATCAATTTTACCATTAGGACTGCCTAAATGAGTGGCGATGATAAGAGTGGCTTGTTTTTTTAGTAAAAATTCAATGGTTTTTAGACCGGCTTTAATTTTGTAATCATCTTTTATTTTCCTCTCTTTCAGTGGCACGTTAAAATCAACGCGTAAAAAAACTCGCTTCCCTTTTAAACTTTTAATTTGTTTTAGTGATTTTATTTTCATATAAGCAAGCTTGATTTTTTCCTAACTTATTTTTCTAATTTATTTTTCTAGTTTATTTTTTCTCACCTAATTTCACATTAATAATTTTTTCTTCCCCATTTCTTAAATAAGTAATATTAATCGTATCACCAGGATTGAAACCGGAAATTATATTAGCTAAATCATTGTAGGTATTTATTTCTTGATTATTAATCCAAGAAATTATATCACCTTCTTTTAAGCCGGCTAACTCAGCCGGACTATTTTTAATAATGGCCGGTAAATTTTCACCGGATTTAAGCCAAGCCCCTTTTTCCATATTTAAACCCAAAACTTTTAGGGTGCTTAAATCTAAATAATGCACTCCTAAAAAAGGTTGAGTAACGGT
>MWDC01000073.1 GCA_002070355.1 Parcubacteria group bacterium ADurb.Bin159
AGCCATCTTCCGACTGATCATCAATAATAATTATTTCGCTTTCCCCGTTAAATTTAGCCAATACATTAAATAATAAAGGCAAATTTTTCTTTAACTGTCGTTCGCCGTTCCAGTTGGGAATAATAATAGAAAGATTATTCATTTTTCGACTTCTAAAATAATTAACTTTCGATAGGGCAAAAAATTAAAAAGGCCAAGAAAATTTTTAATTAAAAAACTTGCCGAATAAAGCCGAGTCAGATATTTGTTTTCGCTAAAGCCTAAAACCAAAAGCGTCAAATAAATTAAAGCGTTAGTATTGTTAACCACTTTTATTTTAGCAATTTTTTGGCCATTTTCCGAAGCGGCTTTAATTATTTCTTTCTTAACTTCTCTAATTTTAGGCAAGTGGTATTGGCGGTGTTCATTTAAAAATTCTAAATTTACCCCATGAGTTTTTCTATAATACCAACTAAGAAAATAGTCTGTTAAAGAAGCCAAGCAGCCAGACGGAAATGCCAAAAAAAGATATTTTTTAGTTAAGCCGAGCATACTTTTTATAGCCTTAGAACGATCTTTGGGTGAAAGGTGCTCCAGCATATCAACGCTTAAAACCGCCTCAAATTGCTGGTTGAATTCCTTGGGAATATTAACAGCTGAACTTTTAACCGGTTTTAAAAATACTGACTTTTCTTTGGCAAAATTAAGATCAAACCCCCAAAAAGATCTTTTTAAATAAGGTCCCATGCCATAATTTCCAGAGCCTATCTCAGCAATTTCTACTCCTTTAAGTCGATTAATCTTGGCCAATATTGGCCGATAACGAAGATAAACAGTGATGTCAAATTCGGGCGGAGAGGGGAGATTTTTAAATAATTTTTTTAACATTTTCGGCAAAACTTTCTATAGAAAATTTTTTAGCTAAAGAACTTAGTTCTTTTTTTGAAGGCTGGTTTTCAATCACTGCCAAAGTTTTGGTTGCCAGTTCTTCTTGGGAATGCCATAAACAAAGATTTTTTTTAGGAAAAGAGGCAAAAATTTCTCGCTGGCCTCCCGCTTCGTAAACCAATGGCCAACAGCCGGCGGCAATGGCCTCAATCGTGGTC
>MWDC01000074.1 GCA_002070355.1 Parcubacteria group bacterium ADurb.Bin159
AAATAATAATTGAAAAAGCCAGTCAGCTTTAAATTTAAATTATGATTTTAGCGCTTGCTTTTGTCGCCAGTTTTTTACTTTCTCTAGGTCTCACTCTCTTAGTAAAAAGATTGGCTCTAAAATTTAAGATTGTTGATTCACCAAGTGAAACGAGAAAAATTCATACCCAAGCCATCCCGTTACTCGGTGGCTTGGCCGTTTTTTTAGCCTTTTTTATTGTTTTATTTATATTTAATGATTATTTTTTAGTAGGTGATTTAGAATGGCGACATCTTTTAGGTTTTTTTGGTGGCGGTTTAATTATAATGATTGGTGGTTTCTTGGATGATAAATATAATTTATCAGCCAAGAAACAAATAATTTTTCCCTTACTAGCAATTTTAGTGGTAATTTTAGGAGGCGTGGAAATTGAAAAAATCACCAATCCCTTTGGTGGTTATTTAAATTTTCAAGAAATTTTTTGGCTCAGTCCGCTGTTAATTTTAGTTTGGCTACTGGGCATGATGTACACGACTAAATTACTTGATGGCGTTGATGGTTTAGTAACCGGCATTGGCGCCATCGGCAGTTTTATAATTTTTCTTTTTACTTTAACGACTCAATATTATCAGCCGGACATTGCTCTAGCTGCCTTAATTTTAACGGGTGCTGCGTTAGGATTTTTAATTTTTAATTTTTATCCGGCGAAAATTTTTTTGGGAGAAGGCGGATCATTATTTTTTGGTTACGCCTTAGGTGTTTTAGCGATTATTTCCGGTGGAAAGATTGCCATTGCCCTTTTAATTATGGGCATCCCCATTCTTGATGTGCTTTGGACAATAATGCGTCGCCTTTTGGCCGGGAAAAATCCTTTTAAATTTGCGGATAAAAAACATTTACATCATCGTTTGCTGAATTTAGGTTTATCGCAAAGACAAACCGTTTTTATTTTTTATTTTTTAGCCTCAACTTTTGGGATAAGCGGTTTGTTTTTGCAAAGTCGTGGCAAGATTTTTGCTTTAGGAATTTTAATTGTAATTATGTTAGTCGTGGTTTTGTTTTTTCGTCGCTTTGATCATCTTAAAGAAACAAAAAAACCATCA
>MWDC01000075.1 GCA_002070355.1 Parcubacteria group bacterium ADurb.Bin159
TTGAATTGTGGCTCGTATTTAGAAAAATTAAAAAGAATAAGTGTCGGCCCATATAACATTGCCGCGGCAGTGGATGTTAAAAATTTAAGCGCCACTAATTGGCAAGATTTTTCTTTTTGATATTCGCCAGCCTTATTTTTAGCGCGATTAAATTATATAAGAATTTAAAACTGTCTTTGAACATATTTACCTTGCTTTCCCTCTCATCATATCTGTTTTCCGACCAGTTTACCGGAATTTCTTTGATTTTATAACCGAATATTTTTGTAAAAATTATTAGTTCGGTATCAAAAAACCACTTAGTGTCTTTTATATACGGCGCGATTTTTTTAAAAACTTCAGCTTTGACAGCTTTAAAACCGCATTGCATATCGGAAAAATTGTGTTTTAAAATAACGCGGGATAAAAAATTGTAACTTTGCGAGCTAAGCTCCCTAATAAAAGATCTTTTAATTTTTGACTCCGGCATTAAGCGCGAGCCGACAAGCAAATCAAAAGTTTTATTAATAATAGGCTGGATTAGCCTCGGAATTTCGTCCAAGGATACGGCCAAATCAATATCCATGTAAACAACTATATCAGCCGGACTTTTTAGCCAATACGTTTTAAGGGCCTGACCCCTGCCGGGGGTTTTTATATTGATAAAATTAATTTTATCAGAATTTTCCGCTTTTAATTTTTCGCCAATAGTTGAAGAGCTGTCTGAAGAGCCGTTAGATACGATAGTAATTTTCCAATCAAAATTAAATTGTTGCGCCGAGCAATAGTTAAGTAATTTTAAAACATTTTTTTCTAAAATTTTTTCTTCATTATAAATCGGCAGGCAGAAATCGACTTTCATTTAGTTTAAATTAATTTTAGCCTTCTCTTCGCTGAAAATGTTTATAGTCGTTATTTTTGATTTAGCTATAAAAAATTGTATTATAGTAAAAATAACCCCGATGCCGTATTCACAACTGCGTTTAAAATTTATAGATGACGATTCCGGTTCGTATTTTGTCGGGCAGCTTATTTCACCGATTTTAAAATTAAAAAATATAATTTGCATCAGCATCTGATTGTCAAACACAAAATCAT
>MWDC01000076.1 GCA_002070355.1 Parcubacteria group bacterium ADurb.Bin159
GTTGGTGGGTTCTTAAGAGTAGTAGGATCTCCTATAGGTTTAATTGCAATTGTAGTTATTGGAGTATCAATTTATCTAATTGTTCATATTTTTAAAAAGCCAACTAAAGAAAAACAAGAGGAAATCGCTCAGGCTGGTGTTTCAAAAGAAAATATAATTGAAGCAGAAGCAGAAGTTGTAAAAGAGGAGCCTAAGCCTGAAGAGGAGAAAAGAGAGTCTAAGGAATAAAGATTTAAAGAGTTAACATTTTCAGATTTATGTTAACTTTTTTTTATTTATTTCTATAGTTAATTGTGCTATAATAAATGATGAGGTGTTTTATGAAATCAAATCCAAATCTTAGTTTACATCAATATTTAGAAAAGCAAATTAAAGAAATAAGAGCAGAAGTTGGAACTAAAAAAGTACTTTTAGGAATTTCTGGTGGTGTTGATTCTACCGTTGTGGCAAAGATTTTACACCTTGCAATTAAAGACCAACTAACTTGTTTGTTTATCAATAACGGATTACTTCGTTTAAATGAAGAAAAACAAGTTTTAGAGAGATTTGAAAAATATGGAATTGAAGTAGAGTATTTAGATGCATCTAAAGTATTTTTAGATAATTTAAAAGGAGTTAAAGATCCAGAAGAAAAACGAAAAATTATTGGGAAAATATTTATTGATTGTTTTAAGGAAAAAGCAAAGAGTTTGGGTAAAGAATATGAATATTTAGCTCAAGGAACGATTTATACTGATGTTATTGAATCTAAAAAAGGAGAACAATTAGTTAAATCACACCACAATGTAGGGGGATTACCTAGCGAATTAGGGTTTAAGTTAGTAGAGCCTGTTAAAGAATTATATAAAGATGAAGTTAAAGCATTAGGTAAAATAATGGGTTTAGATGATGAACTATTATTAAGACAACCTTTTCCCGGCCCAGGTTTAGGAGTAAGAGTTATGGGTGAAATTACTAATGAAAAACTTCAAATGGCCAAAATAAGTGATGCTATTTTTAGAGAAGAATTAAAAAAAGCAAAATTAGACCAAATTATTTGGCAATATTTTACTGTTGTTTTAGATACTAAATCAACG
>MWDC01000077.1 GCA_002070355.1 Parcubacteria group bacterium ADurb.Bin159
TCCATAAGAATTTTGCCTAGTCCAATGGTCGGTTTGGTCATAATATTTTTCAAGATTTTCTCTATCGCCTTGAATACCTGTTAAAAGCCTAAAGTAATCAGCATAAGATTCTTCTGTTGCCGAATGTAAAACACAACCAGCTCTAAAATATTTATGAACATCTGAAGTTTTTTTGTCTTCATAATAATATGTATATATAAGATATAAAGACAAGCCTCCAATAAACTTTAAATTAAACAAAATAGCCAAAATATAAATCTTAAATCCAGATTTGCGAAAAAACTTCAACTTAAAAATAAGTACTATAAAAAGCAGAAAACATAATATGGCAAAAACATATGTCATTATGAAAGAATAAAGTTTTGTTTATTTTTTTCTATATTATATTTTGGGTTTTCAGGATTCAATTTGGGTTTTCAGGATTCAATTTTTCTCTAGAAATTACTTTTTCATATTTCTTCAAATATTCTGTTGCCATAACTTTTGCATTAAAACAATCTCTAGCATATTCTGAAATATGATTAGAATTATAATCAGCATAATTTTTTATTGCTTGGGATAAATCTTCTTTTTTTGAACTTAAAAAGCCAAATTCTGGTTTTACTAATTCTGGCAACGAGCCATAAGGCGTTCCAAAAACAGGACAACCAAAAAACATACTTTCAATTATTGCTAAACCAAAAGGTTCGTCCCACAAAACAGGAAAAATAAGCCCTTTAGATTGAGAAATTAATTTTATTTTTTCAAGATCGCCTATCATTCCATAAAACTTCACTTTTCTTGAAGTTGTAAACCTAAAACCCATTTTAAAATTAATTCTTTTTCCACCTAAAACTGCTAAATTTTCATTTGCAGACTTAACAACACTAATAGCTCCTTTTAGATTTTTAACTTTCCATGCTGCATTTGCTAAAAAGTGAAAATACTTTTTTTCTTCACTGATTTTATCTAGTTTATAGTCGTCCCAATCCAAACCATTATACACAAACGAGTTTGAATTATGTCTTTCTGCATGATTTTTAGAAACAAATACAGTATTTTTATCAAAGACATCTCCTGCTTTACTA
>MWDC01000078.1 GCA_002070355.1 Parcubacteria group bacterium ADurb.Bin159
TTGATTTTATCGGGAGTTGCCGTAAAGAGAAGTTCGGGAAATGACATCATTGATAAGTTTAGAGGAAGAGTAGTTTTTCCTCTTATTAATACAGACAATAGAGTTTTAGGTTTTACCGGCAGAACCATTTTTGACAGAGAACCAAAATATTTAAACACAAGCGAAACCCCTGTTTTTCACAAGTCCTTTTTTATATTTGGATTGGATAAAAATAGATTGAACATAAAAAAAACGGGAGCTATTTTTGTTGAAGGTCAAATGGACGTTATAAGCGCCTATCAATGCGGAATTAAAAATGTAGTATGCGTTTCAGGAACATCTCTAACCGAAAACCAGCTGGATATTTTAAGCAGATATACCCAAGATGTCGCCTTTTGTTTTGATTCTGATT
This sequence comes from Parcubacteria group bacterium ADurb.Bin159, assembly GCA_002070355.1. Lineage (NCBI taxonomy): Bacteria > Parcubacteria group bacterium ADurb.Bin159. The sequence goes on from MWDC01000078.1 coordinate 392, forward strand.
TTGCCGGTATAGAAGCATCTTACAGGGCAATTGAAATGGCTGAAAAGAAAAATTTTAATGTCAGGGCCGTTTTGATACCCGAGCCATTTAAAGATTTGGATGATTTAATTAAATCCGATGCTAATAGAGCAAAAGAAATAATTGAAAAACCTATTCCTATATACGACTTTTTTCTTACTACCTTCTTGAAGAAGTACGATAAAAGAACAGCTATTGGAAAAAAGAAGATAATGGAGGACTTAGTTCCTATTTTTTCCAAAATATCTAACAGGATTTTATTTGATCATTACGTTAAGCAGATATCTTCAGAATTGGAAATATCGGAAAATACAATTTATTCTCTATTTAAGGAAGTCCCATCAGAACGGGAAAAAAGTTATGAGGAGTTTAGGGAATTAGAAGAAAAATCTTTACCCCAAATTTACGGTCCTGAGGGGCATTTTATCTCTTTGGTTTTAAAATCCCCAATTGATTCCGCGAGATCCGCTGTGGAAAAATTAAAAAAAGAAGATTTTCTTAATGAGAAGGTTGCGGAAATTTTCAATCGTTTGAAGACATATCTTAAGGATAGAAAAACTGATATTAATATTAAAACGTTTCTCAATAAATTAGACGAAGATTTAAAAGAGATAACATCAGAACTTTATTTGTGGGA
>MWDC01000079.1 GCA_002070355.1 Parcubacteria group bacterium ADurb.Bin159
AAAATTAATAATCCCTTGTATCTTTCTTTGGATAAAATAAACAATTACGAATGGGTTTGGAATGGGCAAAAGAAAATAACTTCTTCAAATTGGCAGATTAAAGAATCTTCTGATGGCTTGTTTATACTTTGGGATAGTACAAAAATTCCTGAATTAAAAAATTTTAATATTAATCAAATAGGAGAATTACAGTTTTCCCTCCCCTTAAAAGATAAGATTTCCTCTCTAAAAGAAAGATTAAAAGAAGCGGCGATTAAATTTGTTTTTTATCTTAATGATGAAGATAGTACTTTGCCGGTTAAAACCAATGAGATTGAATTAAAAATAAGAACGGATTTAGATTTAAAAACAAGCGCTCGCTATTATGATGACGAGAACTGGCCGATTGGACAAGGGCCTTTTCCTCTTCAAATTGGCGAATGTACTTCGCTTTGGATATTTTTTGATCTTCAAAATTCCACTAATTCTTTAGAAAATATTTTGGTCAAAACAAAACTCCCGGCGAATGTTTTTTGGGAAAATAATTTTAGATCAACCGTAGGAAAAATTTCTTTTGATTCTTCGACCAAAGAAGTTAGTTGGAATATCCCTTCTCTTAATTTTTTTGAAGGAGGGCCATTTTCTTTAATTGAAGGGAAGTTTCTTATAAAAGTATGCCCTCAGTCTGAGGAAGAATTAGACAACCTCTTTTTTACCGAACCTGTTAATTTTCAGGCCTGGGAGCCTTTCACTCAAACCCTTATCCGAGGACAGTCCCCTGCAATTCATCTTTGAAAATCCTTTATTTGTAGGATTTTCAGCTAATTTCTCAAATTTAACAAGATTCTCGTTATATTTTAAATTTTAATTTATGGAAGGTTTTGTTTTAGAAGAGAAACAAATAAATGAAAATAAGATAATTAAATTTTACTCTCGGGAAGAGGGTCTTATTTCTTTTTTAGCTCGAGGCGTTCAAAAGCCAAAGAGCAAATTATCAACTCTTTGTTTGCCATTTAAATATCTTGATTTAACATTAGTATGCGGT
>MWDC01000080.1 GCA_002070355.1 Parcubacteria group bacterium ADurb.Bin159
TGCCCCCGGTCAAAAAAACGGAGCCCCTTGCTTATTTCCAAACCACAGCTATCAATTATTTGACTGAATTCTGGAAATTTACCCGAAAAAGAATCCTTAAATCTTGCTTTTAATAATTTTCCCCCTACTGCTCCGGCATTTTTATACTTAACCATTGTTTTCATCATCTCCTTAATAAAATTTTTGTCTAAAATAATGTCCGGATTAAGAATTAAAATATAAGGAGAGGTGCTCAATTTAATTCCTTGATTATTTGCTTTAGCATAACCAAAATTTTTTCTATTTTGGAAAACAGGAACATTTGGCCAACATTCTTTTAAATAAGACATTGTTCCATCAGTTGAACCATTGTCTATAATTAACCAAGAAAATTCCTTAAAAGTTTGCTCTTTTAAAGAATTAAGAAGAAATGGCAAAAATCTAAGACTTTGATAAGTCACTATTTGGACAGCAACGGACGCCATAAATAAAAACTAAAACTAAATAAATAACACCCAACGAATGGAAAATAAACGGTCCGGTTAAACTGCTTATCAATAAGCTTAAAACGCCGGTTATCAATCCCCAAAAAAATATTTCCTTTTCTTTGTTTTCTTTCCGAGATTTTATTAATAAATAAAATATTTCTCCCAAAACCAAAAAGAAAGAAATTAATCCCAAAAAACCAAGTTCCAACCACATTTCTAAAAATCCCCAATCAAGATGATAAGTTGTTTTAAGATTATTTTCTACCGGGTCAAAATAAGAAACTTCCGCTCCCAAACCTCGCCCAAAAATCGGATATTCAGCTATATTTTCCAATAAATTCGGCAAAATTCTTAAACGAGTCAAAGCGCTTAGTTCTTCTTCAGGATTAACCGTTGTTTTAAGCCGGTCACCGAAAAAATCTAAACCAAATGATTGCCCTTTACTCGTTAAAAAATAAATAACACCAAATTCTAAAACCAATAAAATAAATATTAAAAAACTTATTTTTAAATTTTTCTTAATTGGTTTTCTTAATCCGAGAAC